>JAEHCN010000021.1 GCA_020696395.1 Thermoplasmata archaeon
CGGCAATACTTGCAGGCGAGCCGTCCTCTGACCAGCGCGTTGCCCATCGTGGTCAAACCGACCAGGGCCAGCAGCAACGCCAGTACGAGCCACGAGAAGTCGACGATCATGACTCCGATCCCGCAGGTGATCGGAATCACAGAAACAAGAATGTCTGGAAGCAGATCCACCCACGTGATATCTCTACCGACGAAGACATCCGGGTTGCCCTTCCTAAACAGGGCAGAGCTGCAACGCCCCCTCCCCGAGAAACATATCTTGCCATAGTAGTAGCAGTTCACGCAGCTCCTTCTCAGCAGGTTCAGTTCAATGACTACGCAGTAGATGACGAACAGAAGGGCGAAGAGCATTCCGAGAGCAGCCCATACCAGATAGGCACCGATAGCCCATGTCGAGATCGTCTGCGCATTTGAGATCAGAACCGTCCTCGTAGGATACCTTTCATATGCAGAGATGGACACCACCACGGGCTACGGCAATGCATTTCACCATCAATAACATACCCCGGACGCCTGTCCAGCAAGGGCGATTCGCGCGCGAGTCCTCGGATACCGGGCAGCAAAACCTCTATATATGAGCCCGTACGCGACCGAGCCACAGGGCCATGTGAAGGAATTAATAGCGCGATGTCTGTTCATTGCCTCGGTATAGGCGCCTGACCCTGTCGCGGGCATGGATCGGGAACGAATCAGATAAGCCGATATCGGGGGAGAGAAAGTGAGGAGATTACATAGAATCGGAGCGGTTGCTGCCGCCGCGATGTTGGCAGTCATGATCGTCCCAGTTTCGATGGCGGCTGGTGACGACGGTGCCAAATGGACCTTCGCGGTATACTTGGACGCGGACAACAACCTGGAGCCATATGCCTTGATGAACCTCGAGTGGCTCAAGGGAGTGGGCTCTAACGAGGACGTGAACTTCGTTGTCCTGATGGACACCTACGGTGAGGACGCTGACCTGCTGAAAGTCGAGAAAGGGACGACCGTACCCGTCGGAGAGGAGTACGACTACCCCAAGGAAGTGAACATGGCAGATCCGGATGTGCTTGAGGAATTCTGCGAGATAGTGTGTTCAGACTTCCCTGCTGAGAAGTATGCACTGATACTCTGGGACCACGGCGGCGGATGGCGAGGGCTGTGCTGGGACGACACCACTTACGACGAGACGGGCGTGGATGACTGCATCACAATGGTTGAACTGGAGGATGCTCTGGCCGGCGCCCAGGCGGACACGGGAGAAGTGTTCGATGTAATAGGCTTCGACCTGTGCCTGATGGCGATGCCTGAGGTGGCTTATCAGGTGTGGGGCTACGCGGACTACGTCGTCTTCAGCGAGGAGACGGTGCCCGGGGCCGGATTCCCGTACGATGCCATCGCAACGCATCTCGTGGAGACACCGACGATGGACGGCCGTGCCCTATCCTCGGTGATAGTCCAGGACTACGCAACCTACTACAGCTCAACCAGCGGGTACGTCGATTGGACCATAAGCGCCTTTGACATGACCTACATGGGCGCGATGAAGGACGCCGTTGCCGACCTGGGCGAAGCACTGCATGCGGGTCTGCAAGTGTACATGAACGCCATCCAGAGGGACCTCATCCAGGCCCAGGAGTATTACTACCCGTATAACGTGGACCTGAAAGGATTCGCCATGAACCTGCAGGCAGACCCCATCATAGCTGACGAGGGCATCAAGATGGCTGCTGAGGCCGTTCAAGCGGCCGTTGAGGCCGGTGTCTCCGACTTCGAGAACGGGATCCACAACTACAAGTCTTACGGAATGGCGATATATGCGCCCTCGACGAACGACGGCATGCACAGCATCAAGGACACTTACATAGACGTGCCGTTCGCTGTGGACACTGGTTGGTACGACTTCGTGCTGGATTTCTCGAGCTTCTATGGTCGCAACTGGGGCCTCGGCGACTGGTAGTTTGAAGCCTTCGACGAAAGCCAAAACCCTTTCAACAAAACCTTTTCACTTTTCCGACGCTGATGTGAAGTGCAATGTGCAGGTGTGCGGCTGCCGGGATTTGTACACGGTAGCGGGCAGCCCCCCCTCTTCTGGCTTCAATCTCGATGATGCTTCTCGTACCATTGTAGATTGTCCCCCGATTCCACATCTTCTCGAATCGATGCCACCCTTCCCACGGGTGACAGCACGACCCAGATCGCGGATATGAGCGTACCGATCCCAGATATGAGCAGGACTGTGCGAAGTCCCACCACGTCTCCCATCATTCCTCCCAGAAGGCCGCCGACTGGGAAGACCCCCCAAACCAAGAACCTCATGGTAGCGTTCATCTTGCCTTGCAGCCGATCCGGTGTGATTGACTGTCGCAGGCTGACCTGGTTCACATTGTATACTACCCCTAGGAAGCCGTTGAGGAACCAGATCGGCATCAGGACGATTACCGCGTTCTCAGGATAGGCCAGAATCATCAGTATCGTCGGTATGCCTCCGAGGATGGCTGAGGCGACTATGGTCTTACCGAGTCCGAGAGACGCCACGATTCTTGATGATGCAAGGGCTCCGACAACTGCTCCTGATGCACCGACCGCAAGGATGATGCCAATCCAGCTGGGCTCCAATCGGAGAGAGTCTTCCATGAACAGCATCAAGATTGCATATGACATGCTCCCGAACAGGTTGCCGGTTGCAGTGCACCCTGCAATCCCTCTGAGCATCTTGTTATAGAAGACAATGTCAAGTCCTTCTCTGATCTCTCCGATAACCGACTTGCGAATCTGAGCCCGTTCTACAACCTCCTTGGTCTTAACTCGTAAGAGGAAGATTGCCGAACCAAGGAACGACAGAGAGTTCGTGACCATCGCCAATGGGGCGCCCAGAGCATCGACCGTAAACCCGGCTACACTCGGCCCCGCAACCTGGGATGATGCTCTGCTCGTTTCGAGTTTGCTGTTCGCATCGAGGAGTTGTGACTTCTTCACAAGGACTGGCAGATAGGCCTGATATGCGATGTCGAAGAATGCAGTAAACGTGCCTGCGGCAAAGGCGACGCCATACATTATCGGCCAGGACAGCGAATCAAAGTACCATGCCAAAGGTATGAATGCCAATACGATCGCTCGGCCGAAGTCACATATTATCATTATCGACCTTCGACCCCTCCTGTCCGCCAACACGCCCGCAATCAATCCGAAGATTAGAAATGGCAGCATCTCAACTGCGAACAGGACGCCCATCTCAGATGCGTTCGCATCGAATATGATCACTGCAGCGAGCGGCATCGCCAGGAGGTAGAATTGGCTCCCGAATACGGAGACAGTTTCCGCGGCCCATACGTTTAGAAAATCACGATTGCTCCAAAGGGGACTTCTCTCGGCCATCATAAACACCCTGCTGTCAAGAGCTGCTCGCCGATTGCTCAGGCCGTAATCAGCCCTTACTCCTCTTTCGAGTCAGGAGCGTCTGTCGCAATAATCTCTGAATCTCGAGGTGTCTCTCGAATTCGTCATCATCCATGGACATGAATGCCGCGAAAAGGACCAGGTCATCCTGGGCGTTCGAATCGAGGTCATTCATCTGATAGATCCTGTCGACTATATCGGATTCCTTCCGTTGACGCCGGAGATCACCCAGGAGTTTCGCTAGTTGGTCTGTTTGCTTCGCGTCCGAGATGATCCGGAACCCCAGAGTCTTCAGCCCCTCCAAAGCAGATTCGACGTTCTCGACAGTCCCAGGCTCTTCCGTGCGACATCCATCGGTGAAGTAGAACATTCCGGCAGTCGCTCTGTAATACGATTCGGTCAGGTGATCCATCCGTTCCTCTCTTGACACTTCTACCATGTCCGCTTCTCGTAGCTTCTTGATATGATGGTAGATTGTTTGAGGGGTGAGACCTAGCTCGCCGGCGACCTGACTCACCGTCATCTCTTTCGCTCTGAGCAGGTATATCATCTTCATCCTAGTCTCGTCCGCCAGCAGCTGAATTGATGCGGTTTTTCTGATGACCTTTCTATCTCTCATGCACTCGCCAATCCAATGAGCATCTGTATATTGAGATATTCATCTTACTATTAAGATGTTCGTCTTAATGTGCGCGGTGCAAATCATTATCAGAGTAGCCTACGGAAGGACATAGGTGTGCGGCTGCCGGGATTCGAACCCGAGTTTGAAGCTTGGGAAGCTTCAGTCCTAACCACTAGACTACAGCCGCGCGAATGGGAAGTATCGCCCCAGTCAATTTAAACATATCCAAATTCGGAGCGGCCGGAGCAAAGTCGTTCAGCCCTCTGATGGTGATAGGTCCAGGAACCAGTATCCGTCTCGAAGCGTCGAGACTCCTTGCTCAAGCCTGATAGGCCGAGAGAACAAAGGACCATCGACGACGCAAGTGTGGTACTCTCCCGCTTCTCCCGAAGGGTCGATGCCGCTGCTCTTGAATACCGAAATCATATTGCGGTCGAGCGTACGCCCCAGCCATCTCTTGCCCAGGGTTCCATCCCTCACCGAGACCACTACCGCCTTGAACCCCTCTGAGAGCAGTTCTTCGAGCAACTCTTCCCTGCTGACGTTCCACAACGGCAATTCGGCATCAACGCCCGCCCTGGAACAGATGTCCTCGACCCAATCTCTGTGCTGAGCGAGGTCTATGTCACCGAACACACCAGCGGACACGCCTTCGACCCTCAACTTGCGTGCTTCGTCCAGGAAGTTACCTTCGTAATCGTCCCAGGAGGTCGCCTTCGTCACAAGACGCATTCCCATCGAGGCTGCCTGCGCCTTGAGGACGTCGACAGTGAGCCCGTGAGCCCTCGACCGCCGTCCCTCCTCTGTCAGCATGGTCAGCAGAACAGATGGCCTCATGCCGGATTTGATGGAGCGATGGAGTGCGAGGCACGAATCCTTTCCGCCGCTCCACGAGCAGAAACACTCAGTTCCCGATGTCTGCAAGGTTCACTCTCCAGCAATCGAATAGAAGAATGCAGCGAAGCAAGTATTGCCCTGACCGGCTCACTTAACGGTTTCCAGCTGGCTTATGATGTTCCAGATCAGCGTTCTGCCGTGCAGGGGGATGTTGGGATCGTTCGCGAGGTCGTCCAGGATTATTATCGCGCTGGCGCTCCGGATGTCGAGGGCTTCCTCCTTTTGCTGGAGTCTAGTCTTGGCCTCAGTCGCCCCGCGTCTTATGTTCCTCGGGACCGAAGTATCTTCAGCTAACTGGTCCAACACCTCCATTATCTGTCTCAGTTTCGTATCTGCGTCCATAGTGATCACATGCCTGTATCTTCGTCGTGTCAATCCATTCGCGCCTATTCCGCTCCCTCTTCCTCGGGCTCGCGCACGAGTTTCCCCCTCTCCTTGAAGGTTGTGACCACCATGAAAGTCCTCGTCTCCTTCACGCCTGCGATCTCCGAGACCTCGTCTACGATGAACTTCTTCAGCGCAGCATAGGTGGGAAACCTAGCCTTGGCGATGATGTCCGTGTCACCCGTGACCAGGAACACATCCTCGATGTGGTCGAAGCCAGCGATCTTCTCTGCGACGTCGTCCGAGCCCTTGGTGTCTATCTTGAAAGTCACAAGGGCGGTGACTTGGTCCTCGCCGTAGTACGACGATATGACCTCTTCGTACTCTTTCTTGTCCTTGTCTTCCACGGGAAGGCCTCCTCGTGCCTATCTACGGGTCCAGTACTGACGTGGCTTTCGGGAATCCTCCACGACCCATGGGTGAACAGGGACCAGCGTCGACGCGTTTGCGTGTGACTCATGTGCGCGTGATCAGTGTCCAGGCACCCGTCAGTCTCAGAGCCGCGCTCCCTCGAACTCCTCCTGGAGGTCTATGATGACTTGCTCCAGGATCTCCTCGAGGCTCGTGCTACGGTACTCACGCATTCCGCCTAGATCGCTCTGGACCCTGGCCACATAGGCGGCGTTACTCTTCAGAAACTCAACGTTGCACAAGGGTTCTTCCATTTGTGTTCACCCCATCGGCCCTGGGTATTTACCCTGGCCATGGTATGCACGGTGCCGCGCTATATGGTCACTATTATTTAGAAGTTTCTCAGCGTGCCTCTCAGGAGAGTGAATGTCTGAAGAGGTCGGAGACTGGTGGCTTCGAACCTCCTCCGCGCGAGCTAGAGCATCGCATTGCCGTCCGGTAGTTCAACGAACAAGACCGTTCCGTGCTACCTGGTGACAGGCAGCTAAGTATTATATACGCCTCAGTCGCTGCAATCGTTTTGATGAGCTCGGCATTGACGTTCATTATAGCCATAATTAGCTGATTCTAGCACATCCGTTGCCGAGTTTGTGGGCGCCCGTTCTGGAGGAGTCTGCGGAGATGGCCAAGTACTATCGAGAACCTGCCGGGGAGACCTTCCCCCAACTGGAAGAGGAGGTCCTAGGTTACTGGCAGGACCGCGACATCCCATCGAAGGTCAGGGAGCGCATGACTGACGCTGCTCCTCTGGTATTCTGCGAGGGCCCTCCGACTCTCAACAACCAGCCTCGCGTAGGGCACGCCCTCACTCGCGCGGTCAAGGACTCGTTCCTGCGGTACCACGCGATGAACGGGCGGAAGGTGTCCCCATATCTCGCGGGATGGGACTGCCATGGCCTCCCCGTGGAGATCGAGGTCGAGAAGAGCCTCAAGATCGATACGAAGAATGCGATTGAGGCGTACGGCATCGGCCCATTCAACGACCTCTGCCGTGAAAGTGTCCTCCGGTACAAGGCTGACTGGGAGCGGATGAGCCGGCGGATAGGCTACTGGTTGGACTACGACAACGCCTACATGACTATGTCGAACGAGTACATCGAGAGCGTATGGTGGGCGGTCAAGGAGCTACATACCAAAGGACTTCTCTCGAAGGGACGCCAGGTGGTGCCGTACTGTTACCGCTGCGGGACGACTCTGGGCAACCACGAAGTCGCTCTGGGCTTCAGGGAGAGGGAGGACAGGTTCGTCATCGCGAGATTCAAGGTCAACGACCTGGACGCCACCGCGGTGTCTCACACATCCAGCCCGTGGACTCTCGTCGCCAACACATATCTCGCGGTCCGCCGTGACTGGGACTATGTGGTTGTGGAACAGGACGGCGAGAGGCTGCTGATGTCAGATATCCATGCGAGGATGATATCGCCCGAGGCTACAGTAGTGGAGAAGATCAAGGGCGAAGCGCTCCTGGAAATGAAGTACGAACCGCTGTTCGATTTCATCCCACACACTTCTGGCTCGTTCATGATAGTGCACTCGGAGGCCGTACCGGAGGACGAAGGCACCGGCATAGTCCAGATATCGCCAGCGTATGCGATGGACGACTTCGGGATAGCTCTGGAGGAGGGAGGCTCCGTTTTCGATCCCGTCGACGAAGCAGGCAGGTTCACGGATGAAGTCCCCGAACTGGAGGGCAGGGTCGCCAGAGAGTCTGATGTCGAGATAGTCCGCATGCTCGAAGCCTCTGGCCGCTTGTTTGGATGGGGGCTGATGAGGCACTCATATCCGCTCTGTTGGCGGTGCGAGACGCCCTTGATCTACAAACCCAGGGACGCGTGGACGGTCTCCGCAACGAGCGCTCGGCAGAGGATGCAGGAGTTGAACGAGGAGATACGCTGGGTCCCGAAGACGTTCAAGGACGCGAGGTTCGGCAACTTCCTGACCGATGCTAAGGATTGGGTCATCAGCCGTACCCGATACTGGGGCACCCCGCTCCCGATCTGGAGGTGCGATTCCGGGCACGAGCTGTGTATCGGCGGCCTTGAGGAGCTGAGAGCCCACGCCACGGAGCCCATCATGGAGGGTATCGACCTGCACAGACCACACCTGGACAGGATATTCTTAACCTGTCCTGAGTGCAGTTCGCCAATGAAGCGCGAGGAATATGTCATCGACTGTTGGTTCGACTCCGCATGCGCTCCGTTCGCCCAATACCACTATCCAATCGAAAACATGGGACAATTCGACGACCAACGCTCGGTCGACTTCATAAGCGAATCAGTTGACCAGACGCGAGGCTGGTTCTACACATCTCACGCGCTGTCCACACTCCTGTTCGACCTGCCCGCTTTCAGGTCGGTGCTCGTGCTGGGCCATGTGCTCGATGAGCACAGCAGGAGAATGCGCGGCGGCGCCGACGACCTGGTGGACCCTGGCGAGGTGTTCGATTCGGTCGGTGCGGACGCATCCCGCCTGTACCTCCTAAGCACTCCTGTCTGGGAGGACGTGGAGTTCTCCATGGAGAGCGTGAGATCGACTATGGTCCGAAGTCTGACAACGCTCGTGAACGTGTACGCCTTCTTTGCCACCAACTCGAACAGGGTTGGCTACAGGGGCGAGGCCCTGAATAGGAAGACGCACGACCTGGACAGGTGGATCCTTTCTCGGCTGAACTCGACCGTGATGGAGTCCAGGGAGGCGTTCGAATCGCTGGAGGTCCATCTCGCCGTGCGCTCGTTCGTCGGGTTCGTGGACGATCTCAGCACCTGGTACTTGCGGCGTTCTCGCAAGAGATTCCAGCACGAGGACGATCCTCAGGACAGGTTCTCCGCGTACAGCACCCTTCACGAATGTCTGGTGACCGCGTCGAAACTCATGGCCCCGATAACACCCTTCCTCGCGGAAGGCCTGTACAAGAGTCTGAACGGCCCTCAGGATAGCGTGCACATGGAGCGCTATCCAGAACCGGACGACCTGTCCAGGAACATCGCGCTAGAATCGCAGATGTCGTTGGTTATAGAGGCCGTCGAGGCAGGAAGGTTGGCGAGGCAGAAGGCCGACATCAAACTGAGACAGCCGCTCGATGAGGCGGTCATCGCCGCAGGAAACGACGGCGTGTGGGTGTTGAGACGGTACGAGAGGATGATCTCCGAAGAGCTCAACGTCAAGCGCATCGAGTGCGTCGAATCGAGGGAGTCCATGATCGAGCAAGTCGTGTCGCCTAACCTACGTTCGATCGGCCCGCGCCTCAAGGAGTCAGCTTCAGAGGTTGCCGGTCTGCTCGAGAAGGTGGATGGCAGCCAGATGGCCCGCCATATCTCATCGGCCGGTAAGATCCGCCTCGGCGGGTTCGATATCTTCGAGGAGGACATAATCGTCACTGAGAGGGAGAAGGCTGGATACTCGCATGCAGCGGTCGGAAGCGTGCACGTCTACGTATCCACCTCCGTCAAGCCGAAGCTGAGGCTGGAAGGCCTTTCCAGAGAAGTCACGAGGCGCATCCAGCACATGCGCAAAGAGCTCGGGTTGGAGTTCGGTGAGATGATCGTCGTGGAGTACTCGGCGCACGATGACATCGAACGCGCGATATCTTCGTACCTTGATACGATAGAGAGGGATACGAGCGCAAAGTCGTTCCTCAAGGTGTCCGTGGTTGAGAACGGGAAGAAGTGGATCATCAACAAGATGCCGTTCGAGGCGTCTGTCAGGAAGGTCTGATCCGGACTCTCCTGCCCTCCATGGTCACATCCTTCTCCATGAGGTACGCGTCCTTTCCTCGCGAGTAATATCCTCCGATGATGTCGCTTATGCGGTATCCGTTGGCTTCGTAGAGCTTGATTGCATCGATATTATCCACTGCCACCTCCAGCAGGAATTGAGTGATGCCTCTGGCGCGGAACTCCGTCTCGCACGCTTCCAGCAGCTTCTTCCCCACACCCTTGCCCCTATGTCCCTCGAGTACTGCCACGGAGCCGATTCTGCCACGGCCGAGCCTTGCGGAGGCCGTGCTCATCGCCGCTCCTACGATACCATCCTTCGTAACAGCGACGATGGCGAAAGCGTCCGTCCGGGCGAGATACGCCCTCACGGTCTCGCTGTCGAAGCGCTCGTCGCCGAAGCACAGCTCTTCGATCCGCATCATCCCTTCAAGGTCCTTCGGGGTCGCTGGACGCACCTTCACGGTGTGGGTCATGCTGTTGTGTCAATAAGTCGATTCCCTCGCTCCGAAGGTCTTATATTTGGTCTGGGTCTTCAGCATCTGGATGCAGTCAGTCAAGCAGGTACTGTCAGGCGAGATGCTCGGAAAGCCTGTTAACGTCCGGGGTTGGGTTTATCGTATACGGAGCAGCGGGTCCATAATATTCGCAGTAGTCAGGGATTCTTCGGGCATCATCCAGGTCACTATCAAGAAAGGCGTCGTCCCGGAGCCCGATTTCGAGGCGGCGGCTAGCACCGGCATCGAATCCTCCGTTACCGTCGAGGGCACGCTCGCTGAGGACGAACGCGCTCCAGGAGGCTACGAGGTCCGCGCTATAAGCTTCGCCGTCGTCGGCCCGTCCGAGCCGTTCCCTATTACCGAGTACCAGAGTACCGAGCTGTTGCTCGACCAGCGCCATCTATGGATCCGCTCCCGCGAGCAGACCGCGGTGATGAAGGTCAAGGATTCGATGCTGAGGGGGGCGCGGAACTGGTTCCACGAGAACGACTACGTGGAGGTCACACCTCCGATAATCACGGGCGTCTCGGCCGAGGACAGCACGACCCTCTTCCAGCTGAAGTACTTCGACAGATTCGCATATCTCTCGCAGTCGGCGCAGTTCTACCTCGAGTCGTTGATATATTCGTGCGACCGCGTCTGGTCCCTCACACCATCCTTCAGGGCGGAGAAGTCGAAAACCCCCAGGCACCTTACTGAGTTCTGGAACCTCGAGATGGAGGCTGCGTGGGTCGACAACGAGGGCAATATGAAGGTCCAGGAGGAACTCGTATCGGCGATGTTGCGCTCTGTGGTGGAGGAGCGCTCGCCTGAGCTCAGGCTCCTCGGGAGGGATCCCGCCGCTCTGGAAAAGATCGCACCACCCTTCGAGCGCATGTCCTACTCTGAGGCGATGGACGAGCTGCAGGAGAAAGGGTGCGATGTCTTGTGGGGCTCCGACCTCGGAGCCGTCGAGGAACGGGAGCTTACGATGGACAAGGAGCACCCGGTGTTCATCGTGAACTATCCGAAGGAGCTGAAACCGTTCTACATGAAGGAGAACCCAGAGGATGCGAGGACATACAAGAACAGCGATCTGCTCGCACCAGAGGGCTACGGCGAGATCATCGGTGGGAGCGAGAGAGAGACCGACAACGCCCTCATCATCGAACGGCTCAAGGACGTCGGCGAGAGCCTGGACAAATATCAATGGTATATCGACCTTCGGAAATACGGTTCCGTGCCCCATTCCGGGTTCGGCCTGGGGATGGAACGCGTCGTCAAATGGGTCTGCGGGTTGGAGCACATACGCGACGCAATACCTTTCCCGCGGACCATCGCCAGAGTGTATCCCTGAGATACATATACCGCGAGGTCACCCCTGTCCAGCCATCCGCCTGCAGTATTCTGTGTACACCCCGACCGCGCGGACCACCTGGTCGATATCCACGCTCTCGTCGACAACATGTGCCTGTGTCGGTTCTCCGGGACCACACACCATCAGCTTAGAGTTGTCGTGTTTTAACATGACCATCTCAGTGGCGTAGGGTACGCCTAGGACGCTTGAATCCCCGCCGATTATCTCGCGCAGGGCTCCGATTGCAGGCAGGGACGGGTCTGTCTCCACTGGCTCCAGCAGGTGGAGCACCTCTACCTCGTATTCGGCTCCTCCGAGCCTCTCCTTGACCATACCGACCACGTCGTCCCCGGTCATGTCGGTCGGGAACCGTGAATCTATCTCCACCTCGCAGCTGTCGGGTATCACGTTCACCTGCGTCCCACCGTGTATGGTGTCTATGCAGATCGTCAGATCCTCGACCGGGTTGTCTGGCGTCTTCTGGAGCTCATCGAGCCCGCGGAGCATGCACAGCATCTTCGTGATGGCGCTGTCCCCCAGCTGCGGCATGCTGGCGTGTGCGCTCCTGCCGGTCGTTCGCACCGCGAACTGGATCAGCCCCTTCTCTCTGACGACTATATCGAAATCGCTCGGTTCCGCGACCACTACTGCCGGGGCGTCAGCGAGTTCGTGCGCGTGGGCGACCGCCTGCGCGCCATCCATCGATATCTCCTCGTCGAGCGTAAGGCATACGGAAAAGGGCACGTCTATCCCGACCAGCTCCTCAGCGGCTAGCAGGATTGCGACGCACCCCGCCTTCATGTCCGCCGCTCCCCTCCCGAACATCCTTCCGCCGACGACCTCCCCCTGCTCCTTGGACCAACCGTTCCCGATCGGGACCGTGTCCAGGTGACCCGATAGCACGACCCCTCCCTTCCCGGACCTTGCGAATATCGCAGGCCTGTCCTCCGATCCATAGAGCTTGTGCCCGAGGCCGAGGCCGTCGAGGATGCCGGTCACGTGGTCGACCATGGGGCGAGCATCGTCCTCCTTTGCGCTTCTGAGTAGTATCAGCTCTTTCAGCAGCCCTTCCGCCCTTGTACGCAGCGCCATCACCTGGCCTTGCCGCCCATAGCGATGTGCTCCGCCAGCTTCACCAGGAGCTTCGAGAGGCTGCGCATGTCGGCCAGGCTGGCGCACTCGGTTGGGGCGTGGGTGTACTTCATGGGTATGCCCAGGGGCATGGTCAGAGCGCCGAATTCCTGGATGGCCGCGCCGTCCGTCCCGCCGCCTCCGGAACCGTATTGGATCTTGATCCTGGCCTTGCGGGCGACCTCCTCGACCAGCTTCCTGAGCTTGGGGGATGCGATGGCTGAGTGGTCGAACATCCTCATCGCAGGCCCCCCGCCGATCAGTATCTTCTCGTAAGTGTCGCCCTGCATGGGTGCGTCCGTCGTCGTCATGGTGTCTATCGCGAACACGTATTCCGGTCTGAGCGAGAACCCGACGACCTTCGCCCCCCTGAGACCTATCTCCTCCTGCACGCTGAATACGAAGCTCAGCCTTGCAGGGAGGTTCCTGCCCTTGACGGCTTCCATGGCGTCCAAGAGCACTGCGCAGCCGGCCCGGTCATCGATCCCCCTCGCGCACATGACCTCCTTCCCAAGGTACGAGATGTCCTTCTTGAGGACCATCGGGTCGAGGACGCGCACTCCGAGCCTCTCCGTCTCCTTCCTGCTCCTAGTCCCCACATCCACCCTTACCTCCTCCCAGCTGACGACCTTCTTGCGGTCGTCGCTCTCCGTCATCAGGTGGGGCGGCTTGAGACCGATTACGCCAGTGACGACGCCCTTATGCGTCTTGATCTCCACCACCCTGCCGACCAGGGTGCGGTCGTCCATTCCGCCGACCTTGCGGATCCTGAGCGAGCCATCGCCCTCCATCTTCGTCACGACGAGGCCGAGCTCATCCATGTGCGCTATCAACACGATGTGCGGCCCTTTGGTACCTATTGTGGCTATGAGATTGCCGATGTTGTCCTCTTCCGCTGACAACTTCATCTTCTTCAGCTTCGCTCGAATGTACTTCCGGATGTCGTCCTCATATCCGGACACACCCGGTACTCTGATCATCTCCTCAAGCAGTTCCTTCATTTCGGTTTCCTCCTGACGAAAGGTGTTTCGGCTACCTGGGCGCCCACGAGCTTACCCCTGATACGAACCTTGAGGGCAGTGCCTGGCGAGGACAACTCAGAGGGGACATATCCGAGCGCGATTCCGATTCTGAGAACGGGCGAGAGCGTGCCGCTCGTCACGACGCCGATTTCATTGCCGTCGAAGGTGATGCCGTAGCCGTGTCGGGGTATGCCTTTGTCCTTCAATACCATGCCCACAAGGACCGGATAGTCTCCGACCGTCCTCTGCCGCTCGAGAGCTCGTCTGCCGATGAAGTCGTGATTCCACTTCAAGACCCATTGGGGGCCGGTCTGTAGGGTGGTCTGGGTGCCGTCGAAGTCCGTGCCCGAGAGCAGCATCCCCTTCTCCAGTCTCAGGGTGTCTCTGGCGCCGAGTCCGACCGGTTTCACCCCGGCATCTTCGCCGTTCTCCATCAGAGCGTGCCAGACGGTCGTAGCGACGTCGTTCTCACAGGTGATCTCGAACCCGTCCTCTCCTGTGTATCCTGTCCTTGAGAGGAATGTGGGTATTCCCTCTGCCCCCGCGTTGACCATCTGCCTGTTTCTCAGCAATTGGCCCGAAGCGTCCTTCTCTCCCCCTGCTACGCGGTCGAGCACTGCGAAGACCGCCCAGAACGGGCGCTGGCCCGAGACGTCTGCGGTCGTCAACCTCTTCACCGCCTCCTCCGCTCCTGGCCCCTGGACCGCGATAGTTGCGAGTGAGTCGGACAGGTTCAGGACCTCCTGTCCCCGGGCATGCCTCCCGATCCAGTCCAGTATTCTCTCCGTCGTGGCAGCGTTCGGCACCACGAGCAACTCCTCAGGCCCGATGGGCGTGACGATCGTGTCGTCGAGGATGGCGCCGTCCCCGTCCAGGATGTGCGAGTAGACACATCTGCCCGGGGGAGCGTTTACGACGTCGTTGGTCATGAGCCTCCCGACGAGTTCTTCAGCCCCTGCCCCGCGGACGACCACGTTGCCCATATGGGACACATCGAACAGTCCGCAGCGTGAGCGCACCGTCATATGCTCGTCCAAGATGGACGTGTACTGGATCGGCATCTCCCAGCCAGCGAACGAAACCATCCTCGCCCCCTGGGCCACGTGCTCTCCGTGTAGCGGAGTCCTCTTCATCGACTGCCGAATAATGTTGGCACGCCAAAAACTTTGGGAACCTAAAACTCGGGCCACTGCATCCCTTCAATCGAGGGCGCGTCGCTCCTCCGAGCCTATCTATACTGGTCTATCAGGTTCGTGAGGTCCTTCTCGAGGGCGACGCTCATCGACGGCTGCTCGACGACCTCGACGTTCCTCTCCAACAACGCCAGCTCCTTCTCGCTGAAGGCGGTGGGGCTGATCGGTATCAGAACGGTCGACTTGCTCTGCATCACCTGTTCGTTCACGTGCTCCATGAACCTCAGCACCTGCTGGAACCCGTTGTTGATTACGAGGTATTCGAGTCCGTCGATTATCACGATGCATTTCTCGTACCGCTCAATGAACGATGATATTATCGTCGCGAGCGTGCCGATGCTGGTCGGGTTGTGATGGTCATCCCCAGGCGTGTGGCTTAGCCATATCGTGCGCGTGTTCCCTAGGTTGAAAGCATCCCTGAGCTTGCTCGGGAATTGCCTCGTCACGCAGAGGCCAGGCAGGCCATCGGCCACATCGTTCTCGAAAAGCGCGAAGGCCAGGAAGGGCTTGCGCTCCCTTACAACATAGCACAGCCCCCGCTCAAGGTCTATGAATTCCAACGCAGGCTTGTCATCGTTCAACCCTGCCATACCTCCGCCGAACGTCCCCACTGAAGCGGTGATATATAAACATGCCCGCTTCCATCTGAAAGCCGCTGGCGCGAATGCCCACTATTCGCCATCTAGTATCTCAGTGACCTTCTCCTCCAGAACCTTCGCGGGTATGTCCAGCAACTTGATCACCGTGGTCTTGCCAGATATGCCGGGGCCGCTCTTCTTAGCGCTCACTATGCCAAGAGTGTCGAGATCCTTCATCAGTCCCCAGAACGCGGTATGCGCCCTCGCCTTCTCATCGTACTCCTCGCACGCGACCCTGTACGCCGATTCCACCTCGCGGGTCGTCACGAACGCCTTGCCCTTCACGCTCCGCGCAATCGCGAGCAGCGTGAGCCTCTGATGTCTTTCGAGGCCTGTGAGCTTCGACTCCGTTATGGAGCTGTACGCCTCCGCCTTGGCTCCCCTCACGTGCTCTACGGAGATGCTCTCACCCCCCTCCTCGTCGGCGAGCATGCCGGCCTTCTCAAGGATCTCTATGGCGAAGCGCGCGTCCCCCCACTCCGAGGCGACCTCGGCGACAAGATCGACCGCGTCGCCGCCCATCGCGCCGTCGTGGAACGCCAGCTCCGCCCTCTGCGCCACGATGTCCTTCAGCTCGTCATATGTATACTTCCCGAACTCTATCGCGTTCGTCCGTTTGAACGTGCTGGCGGACGCGGGGTCCAGGAGGTCGAATATGTTCTTCTGCGATATCAGCACCAGGGAGACGTACTCCCTCCCGTCGACCTTCTCCTCGCCGAACCTCGTCAGCTTGTAAACGAGATCTGGCCCCGCCTTCTTCAGTAGTACATCGGCCTCGTCCAGGACGATAACCATGTGCACCCTGCGCTTCTCGAGGTCCTTCCGCAGTATCCGCAGCATCTCCGTGATTGAGAAGCCTCGGTCGGGAAAGTTCGGCTGGAAGTGGTTGACCACCTGCAGTATCACGCTCGACTCGCTATTCCGCTGCCTGCAGTTCACTATCGTCCAGTCGATCGCCTTCTGGTGCTTCTCCCCGTACTCCTTGAGGTCCATGCAGAACCGTTTCGAGGTGGCGGTCTTGCCTGTCCCCACGCTGCCTGTGAGCACGGCGTTCTGTGAGAAGTCGGAATCCAGGATCGGCCGGAAGAGCATTATCAGCCTCTTCATCTGCTCCTCTCGGTGTACCAGCTTCCGGGGCACGTAATCGAACGAGAGGGTACGTTGATTCTTGAATACACTCTTACCTGTCGCATCCCACATCTGGTTCAGCCTGGCCGGCCTCGCTATCGCCTTCGGCATATTTTAAACGATTTGCTGCGGTAGACCGGCCGGTATCTTAGCAGCGACCCAAAAACGATTTATCCTAATAGTGCGGTCGAAGACGAAGGTGGAACCACGCCGTCTGAAGACGATATAATCAACACGCTCCTGAAGGGAACGAAGACGATGTTGAGCTCGGAGACGCTGCTGGTCGACGCCGTCCAGGACCTTGTCAGAGATGAGATCAAGAAGCATATCAGACAGAAGGTCGAGTCGGATCCTGAGCTGAAGAAGGAGATGTCCGATGCGATCAAGATGCTCATGGAGGCAAAGATCCGCGAGGGGCTGGCGGTCCTGAAGCTCGCAAAAGGCGGTGCCAAGCTGGGCCTGGCCCTCGTCCCGCCAGAACTCCGAAAGGAGATGGGGAAGGAGCTGGTGTCGATGTTCGAGAAAGAAGTAAGCACGATGCTCGAGCACGACTAGCCCACCGAGCCACGATCGGATGTCACGGCCGCTGCGCTAGCCCGTCCTCCGCCTCCCAGTTGGAATTGATGTTTCGAGAAGGGGTTTCAAGAGAGATCCGGACGGGTCCGGTCATCCGAACAGCGCGCTGAGACCAGCAGCAGCCTCTTCCTCGGAGACCTTCTCTTCCTTCTTCTCCTCTTTCGCATCTTCCTTCTTGTCGGCGGATCCCGCAGGTGCCGGTCCGGCGGCTGCCGCTGCTGGCACGGCGACGGCGGTTGCAATCGCCTCGTCGATGTCGACGCCTTCCAGTGAGGCGGTCAGCGCCTTCACACGGGTGGCGTCTGCCTCGACACCTGCAGCCTTCAAGACATTCGTAATGTTCTCCTCTGTCACCGGCTTCTTCGCCGCGTGCAGGACCATCGCGCTGTATACATACTCCATTCTTCTGCCTCCTTTAGCTAGATTATCCGGATAGTGCCCCCGGGCCGGCCGCGGCCGCTTCCTCGGAGACTTTTTCCTTGTCTTTCCTGTTCTTGTCGTCTTTCTCGTCGCCCTTGCCCGTCTCCGCATCGTTCTTCTTGGGCGGTGGGGCCGGGACGGCGCCCGGTTTAGCTTTCGAGTCGTCGGCCAACACGTCCGGCACTCTCGACGCGAGGGACATCATCTGTGCGTTGGCTTTCGCAAGCATGATCTTGACGGTCTCGCTGTTGACTATGTTAGCGTTGACTGCGAGGTTGAGTGCATTCGTGTGTGCCTTCGCGAGCAACGGCATCGTCGACGTCTCGGTCGGGAATGCGGCGAACACTGACAGGTTCAGTGCGCTATTGACGGCCAGCTGGACCTTCGCCAGGTACTCAGCGTCGTCCACGGCGAGGACATCGTTGGCGAACACCATGCCCTCTTCGTACGCGACGCGTAGATCAAGGCCTACCGTTATCGGGAATATCTCGAGCTTGGTCAGCACAAGAGCGACCTCTCTTGATATCTCATCGCCCTTCTTCACGAGCAACTTGTCCCTCTTGATGACGACCTTCCCATGCTCTATCGCGGCGGGAAGGCCTGCCTTCTGAAGGTCGCCCACCACAGGGCCGGGTTTGAACGGCGTGTCCCCCGCCTTTATCTCTATGTCGTCAGGGGCGATCTCGCCTCCCCTGGCTGGCATCTTTGTCTTGGTGCGGTCGAGCTGCTTGAACAACCTGAACGGGTTCAGATCGGAAGTCACGACTGCGCACTGGCCATCGACTGAGCCAGCCAGCTCGTCGATGCCCTTGAGTTTCTTCCCCGCCTCCTCGATGGCACGCTTCATCAGGGAGTTCTTTAACATAGTGATCTGGACGTTGCCTCTAAGGTCGGCCCTCATTGTCTGGAACGCAGGTGCGGGGACGCCTCTGACATTGATTATGCCGACGACCTTGCTGTCGGCGATATGGGTCGCCATCTTGGTCACGGCCTCCTTCTTCCAGGCTGCTACGTGCGCGGTCATCTCAGATCACCCTGAATGAGCGGCCCATAGTGGTCTTGATGTAGGCCGACCTGACGTTCTGCTTCCCCCTCTCGAGCTTCGTTGTGACCCTGCTCATCACGAGGTCGATATTCTCCGCCAGGTGTTCCGGCGGCATGTCCTTGGCGCCGACCGGCAGGTGGAAGGTCAGCTTGTCTCTCGTCCTTATGGTCACGCTCGATCGGAGCTTCTTTATCACGGGTCCCGGATCCGATCCCGGCGGGATCGGCTTCGGCATCTTCCCGCGGGGTGCGAGTATAATGCCCAGGCGCTTACCGATGGTCGGCATCAGGGGAGCCTCGGCGACGAAGAAGTCGCTGGATCCAGCGAGCTTCCTTGCCTTGACCTTGTCGGATGCTAGGTCCTCTATCTCTTCCGGCTGCACGACCACATCCGCCACGGCCTTAGCCTTGACGGCCATCTCGGAGCCACCGAAGACGCATATCTTTACGGTCTTACCGCGTCCGTGCGGGAGAACGATATCTTCCTGGATACGGTTCTTTGGGTTCGAGAGGTCTACATCCCTCAGGTTGACCGCCAGCTCAACGGTTTCGAGAAAATTCCGCTTCTTCGATTCAGCCTGAAGCTTCTTGATCGTCTCTAAGAGGCGCTGGTCTACCACGGTACATCCCTCCGGTGTAGTGCACGCGAGCACAGGGCTCTCCTACACTCCTAGGGATTTGAGCGAATGCCGAATCGGTTTATAAGTCTTTTGGGCGCCGCCAGGCGCTGAAGCGCTCGGTCCGGAACTCGTCGGCAGCTGCTGGACCTGGTCTCGGAATGATTTAACCCCTTCGAAGACCTTTCTGGTCGGGTTCATAGGAGGACGCGAGGTTGGCGAGGAAGATCGTAATTGTGGGTGGCGGTTGCGGGGGCGGGACCGCGGCCCAATTCGCGAGGAAGACCGACAGGAACGCCGAGGTCACCATCGTCGAACAGGAGACATATCCGCAGTACTCCAGATGCGGCCTCCCCTACGGCATCTCGGGCATTATCCCGGAGCTCACGAACCTGATCGAGGCGCCTGAGGAGCGGCTCAGGAAGAGCAGGATAGCCGTTCTCCTCGGATCGAGTGTCTCCAGGGTGGACGCAGCAGAGAAGGTTGCCTATGTCGACCGGTCCGACGGCGAAAGGCTGGAGCTGCCATATGATGCGCTGGTACTGGCCACGGGCGCGAATGCCTCCGTGCCCCCTATCAAGGGTGCTTTCGCGGGAGAGACCTCGTCAGGCCCGCTCAAGGCAGGGGTCTACGTTCTGCGGACCATCGAGGATGCCAGAGGCATACAGGCCCTCGCGTCCAAGGGGAAGCGCGCGGTCGTGATTGGGGCCGGCCTGGTAGGGCTCGAAGTGGCCGAGGCGCTTATGATACGCGGCTGCAAGGTCACGATAATCGAGTACCTCGCGAACTGCATCCTAGCGATGGTCGACGACGACATGGCTCAGATGATGGCATCGGCCATAGAGAGGAACGGCGTGAAGATGTTCACGGAGTACGAGGTGACCGAGATCCTCGGCGAGGAGAAGGCCAACTGTGCCGTCGCTGTCGACCGCAATACTGGCGAGGAGCGGACATTCTATGCCGATATCATAGTCTTCGCCACCGGCCAACGGGGTGAGACCGCGCTCGCCAGGCAGATCGGATGCAGCACGGGAGAGACGAAGCAGATAATCGTCGACGACCGCTGCGAGACATGCGTCAAGGGGGTGTACTCCGTCGGTGACTGCACGGAGTATCCTGAGTTCGTGACAGGTAGGCCCACTGTCAGCGGTCTCGGCACGATCGCCGTCAAGATGGCCATGGTTGCCGGCGTGAACGCCGCGGGGGGGGACGAGAGGCTGCAGAAAGGGTTCCTCCAGACACGCGCGACCGAACCGTTCGGCTGCCAGGTGGCGGCGGTCGGCCCGACCTACGCCCAGCTGGGGGCCGCAGGCATTAGACCGGTGATAGGCAAGGTCAGGGGATTCACGCTGCCGGACTACTTCCCTGGCAGGAAGGAGATCTACGTGAAAGTGCTGGCCCATCCGACCGACGGGAGGATACTGGCCGCGCAGATCGTCGGCGAATCCCGCGTGCACATGCGGATAAACGCCTTCGTCGCCGCGATACAGGCCGGGATGACCGTACACGACTTCGCCAGGCTGGAAACCGCTTACTGCCCACCGGCAGCGCCTACGATCGATGTGATAACTATCGCGTGCGAGGCCGTCCGGCTCAAGATGAATCGGATGAAGCCTAAGCAAGCCCCTGCCGGAGCCGGATGAGACGGCGGCGCGAGAATGCCCGTGCTCGCCCTCAGAACAGCCCTTGATACTCGCCAGCGTCGATATCGGCGATGACCTTACGTGGGTCCTTGCCGTCGACGGTCACGCCCATGGACACGCAGGTCCCGACGACCTCCCTGAACCTGCCCCTCTTGTCCTTCGCGAGCATCGAATCCTTCTTCATCTCTCCGATTCGGTTGACCTGCTTCACGGTCAGGTTGCCCACGAAATCCGAGTTCGGCTTGCCGCTGCCCTTCTCGAGACCCAACTCCTTCATGATGAGCGCGGTCGTGGGCGGCGTGCCTACCTTGATCTCGAACGCCTTGGTCTTCGGGTCGATCATCAGCGTGACGGGCACCTTCATGCCCACAAACGCCTTGGTCTTCTCGTTTATCGCGCCGACCACCTGGATCACATTGACGCCGAGCGGGCCCAGCGCAGGCCCAAGCGGTGGGCCTGGGGTCGCCTTGCCACCGTCCACAAGAACCTCAAGTTTCTCAGCCATCGTGTTCACTTCTCCTTTTCGAGCACTCGTACATGATCTCCGCGGATCGTGACAGGTATCGGGACCATCGCTTCGAAGAGCTCGACGGTGATCTCCTCCTTCGCTTCGTCTATCTGCTGCACCCGGGCCTTCTCTCCCTTGAACGGACCGGCGATGAGCTCGACGATGTCCCCCTCGACTATGCCTGACACGATGGGTTTCGGTGTCAGGAAGTGCTCTATCTCCTCGAAGCTGGTCTCGCCCTTTACGAGCCCGCGCGTCCTTCGCACGCTCTTGACCGCCTCTCGGAGGGCGTCAGTGTTCATGGCTTCGACGAAGACGTATCCGCGTATGGTCGCCGGTGACAGTATGGCGAACACTCCGATCGGCTTGCCCTTCGCCCTGCTAGCGAGGGAGTCCGCCACGGTCTTCTCGTGTCCGATGGATGTTTTCACTGCAAGGACCGACTGTCTCGCCGACGCCTGGAGCGTGGCGACATCCGAGACGCTCGGATCGTTCTTGAGGCTGACGTTGACCAGGACCGTTACCTTGTCGCCGTATCGCGCGCCGGTGGGCGACGTCACATTGAGCGTGAAAGTCTTCTCGTTGCCTGACATTATGTCGAACTCGCGGGCCTCCTCGACTTCGGCGGTCGGTGAGTTCTCCCAAACCACTCCGAGCGGGTCGTAGAGCTTCACGAACCACTCCGGGGACCCCTCTTCGGTCGCGGCGAAGACGGTGTCGACCTTGACCACGACCGTGTGGCTCTGCCCGTCTTCGGGTATCTTCAGGGTCATCTCGAAGTCCGAGCTGTCCCCCGAGGCCATGCCCCGCTTCGTCTCTCCCTCGACCACCAGCTTCAGGGACTTGTCGGCGGGCTGCGGCGGGATTGCCCTCTCCGGCTCCTTCTTGATCGGCTCAGCATCGTCAAAGATTCCCAAAATCATCCCTCATGAATCCGTCATGACCGCCACGGCGGCAGCCTATCCGAACGCCCTCGCTACCATGTCCGATCCGTACTCGAAGAGCCAGTAAATCAGGAAGCCCAGGCCGCCCAAGAGTATCAAGCCTATCGCCACTATCTGGCTTATCCTGACATACTCTTCGCCGGAGGGTTTCCGTGCCATCTTGAGCACGCGGCCGTACTTGCCCTTGCCGATGTGTCTGGTCTTCTCCTCGATCCTCCTCTGGAGGTCCCAGGATCTCTCGACTATGTCACTCATCGCGGTCCTTTCCTAGTACAGTAACTACCTAAGTAGCTGGCTACTTCCACTCTTTATGTGTTTGCTGGATAGGATGCCCTACCCATGCGAGAGCACTGTACGTTCGACCGATATATAATATTTCGGGCTTCTTCGGAGGGCTCATCCGCCTCTCTCCGTCATTCGAAACCCACTCCCTGCGCGCCCACATCTGACTGCACGGGACGCAAAAGATTATTCGCTGTTTAATCATATGCCTGCTCATCATTCCCTCCGTTTAGTCTCACCTAGGGAGGAACATGTATGAACGAAAGTGGTGTGTTACTTAAGACCAGATTCTTCGCAGCCTTGACTACAGCAGTGCTCATTTGGGCAATGTTTGCCGGATTGACCGCCAACGTCTCTGCGAACCGAGGAGGCGGAGACGCGTACGGCTACTCTTGGACGGACAGCAACGCCCCGCCTCCGAGCGTGTCGTTCGATTGGATTGACATAACGGGCGTCGGCGTGGACTCGATGGTGGTCGGCGACGATCAGGTCAGCACAGGCATAGATATCGGATTCAGCTTCAGATTCTACGGCGTTGACTACACAACGGCCTACCTCTCTACCAACGGACTCATCACTCTCGGGAGCGGTTCCTCCGATTGGTCTAACGACCCGATCCCAAACTCGAACACCCCTGACCTGTACATCGCGCCTTTCTGGGACGATCTATGCGTTAACTATTCTGGCTACAACACGGGGACGATATACTTCCAAACGCTGGGAAGCACCCCCAACCAGCAGTTCATCGTCGAATGGCGGCAGGTCTCGCGTCTCGGCTCAACGACGGAGCTGACATTCGAGACCATTCTCAACGAGACGGGAGAGGTCTGGTTCCAATATCTCGACCTCAACGGCGGGACGGGCACATCAGCGACGGTCGGGATAGAGAACGCCGCCGGGACCATGGGCTCTCAGTACTCGTACAATCAACCTGCGCTTTCGGATTCGCTGGCCGTGATGTTCACAATATCGCCAATAGGCATCACCCCTTCGTCGCAGACCTCTAGCATCCACCCCGACGACTCGGCCTTCTATGCGATAACGATAACGAACAACCGGCCCGTCACCGACTCGTTCGACGTGACAAACGTGTCCGATGCTAACTGGGACGTGTCCCTCTTCGATTCGGTGTTCAATCCGTTGACGGATTCGAACTCGAACGGGATCCCGGATACAGGGGATGTCTTGAGCGGAGCCAGCGTGGGCATCTGGGTGCGCGTTGACGTGCCAGT
>JAEHCN010000079.1 GCA_020696395.1 Thermoplasmata archaeon
TACGTCTCCATCTCATTCTCGACCGTCTCCTTAGACGATACCAACCCGACCAGCGCTCCGAAGAGCAATCCGAGCTTCTCCTTGAGAGACATCCTCTTCCAGAGCGTCGCGAGCATACGCGAAGCGTCCACATCGATGAGCGCCACCCTAGCACCGACCTCCCTTGCAGCGGAAGCCGCTGCTAACATCTCGCTGCCGACCTCGGAATCGAACTTGGTCGCCATCCGCTTCTGGAACATCGCAAGGAGTGAGTACTGCACCGGCACATGCCTGGATCCATCCTTCCGGAGAAGGGACTGATACCTGGCGGGGTCGAGTTCGAGACAGACGACTCCCGGCCGTCTGGAGTGTATCACCTCGTTCACCTTATCGGATATCGCGAACACGTGGCCCACGCCAACAATAGTAATCATGGCCTCTGGCCATCAGGGGAGGGTTTTAATAAAGCTTTTCACAATTTCCGCCCGTGACGCAGCTCGTGGTCTTCGACATGGACGGCGTCCTGGCGGACACCGAGAGCTCATGGGCCTATGTCCACGGGCATTTCGGAGTCAACAACGATCACTCGCTCAAAGCCTATCTCGACGGAGAGATAGACGACGAGGAGTTCATAAGAAGGGACATCGACCTCTGGAGGAAGAAGGATCCAGCACTATCGATGGATTCTATCCGAAGGATCCTAGCCGATGTGCCTACGATGAACGGCGCAAGCGAGACCGTTGCAGAGCTCAGGAGACGCGGCATCAGGACGGCCATCATATCGGCGGGAATCGACCTCCTTGCACAGAGGCTCGCTGTAGAGCTGAGAATTGACACTTTCTTCGCGAACGGATTCGTCGCGGACTGCGCTGGAAGGTTGACCGGCGAAGGCGTCCTGAACGTTCGCCTGGCAGAGAAGGGCGAGAAAGTCGGGATGATCGCAGACCAACTCGACATCGGCAGAGAAGAGATCGTTAGCGTGGGGAACTCCCGTTACGACACGCCGATGTTCGACGCATCTGGAATCGGGATCGCGTTCTGCCCGGCCGACGACGAGGTACGTGGGAAGGCAGATGTCGTCGTGGAGGAGAAAGACCTCAGGATCATACTCGAATCGGTATGACACCTCAGTAACCGTGCTCCCCGATCAAGGGGACGAAGACACACCCGCCGCAGTTCTCGCTGACCACCCGACCGTCCTTCTTCTCGACCTTCACGAGATCCTGGTACATCCTCCCACCGACCGGCACCAGCATCTTACCGCCGTCTGAGAGCTGATCGACGAGCGGTGATGGGACATCCGGTGCGCCACAGGCGACGAAGATACGGTCGAAGGGGGCATCTTCCGGAAGGCCTAGAGAACCGTCAGCAATTATCACCGTCACCGTATCGCTGTAGCCTGCTCGCGAGAGGTTGTCATCCGCGAACCGGGCGAGAGATTCGACGCGCTCGACCGTGTACACATGGCCCCCGGGTCGGACGAGCTCTGCGGCCACCGCGGCGTGGTACCCTGACCCAGCCCCGATTTCAAGCACCCTTTGACCGGGTGAGAGATCGAGCTTCTCGACCATTATGGCGACCATGTGAGGAGCGGAGATCGTCTGGCCCCCACCGATCGGAAGTGGAGTATCGACGTAGGCGTCCGGTCTGAGCCTTGCAGGCACGAACTCATCCCTACGCACGCGTCTCATCGCATCCTCGACAGCGGGGCTGACTACATACCCTCTTCTGACGAGGGCATCGACGAGCCTGTTCCGGCTGGCCTTCCCGGTGTCCGCGGACATCGGTGTGACAATGCCCGTTCGCGGAGTTAAACCTTGGGCGAGCCTGAGTCGTCAGTGCGATGTCTTCCTGACGATGTTCGCGTACACGCGGACGATGTCCCGTGCATACGCGCCTCCCTTCCTGAGCGTTCTAGAATCCGTTTTGATCGTATGGATGACCACGCTACGATTCCCGACGTCCATCATGTCGCCGACGAAGAACTCCTCGTCGGGGTGGACAATCATATGCTCGGGATAGGTCCTGCCATGATGGTTCACAGAGAAGAGTACCTTCACCTTGTCGAACCGTTTTCCCCAGATAGTGTCGATATCCCTCGCCTCGCAGAACTCGACGCGTCTCCCCTTCGACTCTATCGATGTCACGAGGACTGGCAGCTCACCGCATACGATCTCATCATCCACGGAGAGTGCTTCGTCCGGGCCGAGGGTGATGCTCGTGCGCATAGACTCGGTCAGCCAACTTATCACAACGGGCACGGATACCGGCTTCTCCCCCTTAATCACCGTATGGTGGACATGCCCGCATGCCCGGCACTTCACGGTCGAGTCGAGCACTTTCGCGCTACGACCTGTGATACTGCCCGCTAGAACCTGGTGGAGCGTCTCCTCCTTGCAGGACGGGCATTCGACCATCACGGATGTAGGTGTCGCCATCGCAATCGACCGATATGCTTCGTACGATTTACTTCTTTCCCAAGGCTTCGAACGGAGGGCCGTGGCCAGGTACGAGCACGTCTGCCAGACGGATCACCCTCTCCATGCTGGAAACCGCCAAACGATGATCGATATGTATCGCCGGAGGGGTCGTGCTCTCGTAGTTGGACCTTGTTGGCAGCGCATCACCACAGATGACATAGTCCCTGTCCGATCTGACGAGGACCGATATGCTCCCTTTCGTGTGGCCTGGCGTCTCGATTATGGACACGCCCCCACATATCTCGGTTCCTTCTTCGGCGTCTATCGTCCCGTTAGGAGCGTTCTCCAGGCGGTGCGCATACCTCCTCGCGTTGGAGAACTCTTCGTTCCCGCCACAGTGGTCCATGTGGAGATGCGTGTTGACTATCACATCTACCTCCTCGGGAGAGATGTCGACACGGGCAAGTGCCGCGGTCACCTCGTCTATCCTAGCATACGAGCCAGTGTCGACGACAACGAGCAACCTCCCGGATGTGACCAATGTGACCGTGGATGACGCGTCGACTATGCGGGCAGTATCATCCCTCACGATGTATCCCTCACATAAGACGAGCACTCTCGCCTCCGCCGAACCGCTGCTCAGAGAAGATGCCCCCGATCGCACATGATGGTCTCGCGCGTTATCTTGATCGGCGCGCCGCAGTGCGGGCATCTCACTTCCGAGAGGAACTGCGCGATCCACGCGCTCTTCACATCGGCGATTTCCTCTGCCTCTATCCGTTTCAGCATCCCCTTGAGCTCTGGCGTGTTCGCGAGCTTTCGGAGGGCGTTCATGGAAATCATCCTCTTGACGCGCCTATGAAGTGGAAGACGCGCCACATACGGCGCGATGAGCATGCCGCCAAGCAGCCCGCCAATGTGTGCCTCCCAGGCGATATTGGTGTTTCCGAACACGAACACGACCTGCATCATGACGAAGATGGTGACGATGACCCACACCTGCATCGGGGGGAGCGGGAAAAACATCAGGAACATTCTCATCCGCTCGTAAGGATACAGCCTCGCAAACGCGCCGAGCACGCCGCTGATCGCTCCGGAAGCGCCGACGACGAACACGGGGAAGTCGTCCCACCTCAGCCCCGCGAACACCAGGGTCCCGCACAGGCCGGCGAACAGGTAGATTATGATGAAAGGCCTGGGCCCGATCCTTTGCTCGAATATCGTTCCGATGAACGCCAGACCGATCACGTTGAGGAAGAGGTGAAACAATGTCGCGTGGGCGTACATCGACGTGACGACAGTGTACACCCTATCGAGATGCAGGATATCCTGCGGACTGAAGGCGATGTCGAAGAACGTGGCACTCCGAGTGAAGACGCCATAGCTCGGAGCCAGGAGCTCTATCCCGAACACCATCACACAGCAGGCGCTCGCCACCATCGAGTAGCTGAACTGCCTCCAATACGAATACACGAGCCCGCCAACGATGATTGCGATCACGACTATGACCCAGGGATTCATCCTTTCGCTCCTTGGAAGGCTGCCAGCGGACAGGTTAACGCGACATGATAGTAAAACCTTAAGCATCACATGACGGATACGAGACCGATGAAGCTCGATCAGTCGATAGACATAGACACATCCCCTGATGTCTACGACCCGAACGAGGATTCGTATCTCCTGCTGAAGATCGTAGAGATCAGGGAAGGCGAGAGCTTCCTGGAGATGGGGTCCGGAACCGGGCTGACCGCCATACACGCGGCAAAGGCTGGAGCGAAGGTGACTGCCGCGGATGTCAACCCCAGCGCGGTCAATTGCACCCGGAGGAACGCTCTGAAGAACAGTGTGAGCGTGCGCGTCATAGAGAGCGACCTCTTCCAGAACGTCGAAGGCCTGTTCGACGTCATCGCATTCAATCCGCCGTACCTCGCATCCGACGATACGACCACGGCATGGATAGAGAGGTCGTGGAGCGGCGGCAGCGACGGCACGGAAACCTCGGGAAAGTTTCTCAACGAGGCCTGGAAACATCTGGCCCCTAACGGCAGGATCTACATGATACTCTCATCCCTGGGGAGCCTCAGAACGCTGCTCAGGATGGCAAAGGAGCACTACCGCTCGACTATGATCGAGGAGGAGCATATGTTCTTCGAATCGATCTTCGCATACAGGTTCGATCTCGAGAACCTGGCCGCTGATAAGTAGGCCAGAAGTATTATAAGGGCCCCTTGGCCATCTCCCAAATCCTTCCCAGGATGGGTCGTCATGGCGGAACAAAGGAAGAGGAAATACAACGACGAACAGAGCCTCGAAGAGCTCTGCAGACGTTTCCTCGTATGCAGAGAGAACGACGACGGCGCGGCGATAGCCTACTGCAAGGGCTTCCTCGAGGTGCTCTCGAAGAAGGACGTCAAGACAGGAGCCGTTTTATCTTCTCATTCAAAGCCTCGCTGATGACTTTGCCGTCCACTTTTCCGCGAAGCTCCTTCATCACCACGCCCATGAGAGGGCCGAGGCTCGCAGCGCCGCGCTCTCTGATGAACTCCTCGCGCTCCTTTACGATGCGTTCACAGAGAGCATCGAGGGCTTCCTTATCGACGTTTCCAACGCCGATGTGCTCGACCGCCTTGGAGACGTCGTACGATCCGTCCCTGACCATCCATGCCAGAAGCTCAGGGACGGCCTCCTTCGCGAAGGCTCCCTCGCGGAACTGAGTCATTAGGTCTCTGAGCAGTTCGACGTCCAGCCTTGCGACGGACAGACCCGCCTTCTCCAGCTCAGGGAATGTGTGAAGGTACACCCTTGCAACGACCTGCGGATTTCCCAAGGACTTCGCAAGGAGCTCGAACTCGTCGTCGTATCCGGAGTTCATGAGGGCGTCGGCCTGGCTCTTGCTCAACCCGAACCCCTTCACGAACCTCGCGATCGTCTCCTCGGGTAGCTCGGGCATGTTAAGCCTGATGCCACCCAAAACGTCACCGTCCGCCCTGATCGGCCACACATCAGTTTCGGGGTACATCCTCTCCTTACCCGGAAGAGGCCTGCTGTAAACCGATCTGCCGTCAGGTAGCGGGTCCCTCGTCTCCTCGGGCACACCGTCCAGCCCGATGTTCGCTCTGTCGACCGCTCTGACAAGCGCGGCATGCGCACGTTCGGCATCGTCGGCGACGAGCACGAACGCGTCCTCCTCATCCAGCTTCAAGGCGTCCCTTATCAGCTCGACCTCACTTCCTGTGATACCGTGTCCTGGCAGCTCGTCCGAATGGAACAGGCCCTTCACTCCAGAGACGCGCGCGTGGGCAGCGAGCTCTGCACCGAGTCGGCTCACGCCGTCCTCGGTCCGAGACAGTGTGTGCGCGAACTTCGGGAGCTTGACAACAAGTGCCCTCCCGCCCGACTCAATAGCTGAGGCGATTATCTTGCACTTGGAATCCGCAAGCAGGGATGTGAGGTCCGTGACCTCGGCGGACGCCTTTCCAGCGCCCCGTCG
The DNA here is from genome assembly GCA_020696395.1 of Thermoplasmata archaeon. Classification (GTDB taxonomy): domain Archaea; phylum Thermoplasmatota; class Thermoplasmata; order UBA10834; family UBA10834; genus UBA10834. The sequence goes on from JAEHCN010000079.1 coordinate 5,890, forward strand.
TAGCAGGACGTCCTTGACCTCCAGGAGCGCGAGCTGGCGCTTGACCTCCTCTTCGACATACACCGGCAGGAGTCTGAGCTCCTGGGCGCCTTTTATCTCGACGCGCGCACCACCTGAGATGGATATGTTCAGGTCTTCGCGTATCGTACCGATGCCGCGTCTCACCTTACGGGTGGCCCTCAGCAAGGAGCCCAACCGCAACGCGACCTGTCGGGTCTCCTCGGGTGTGCTGATGTCAGGCCCCGTAGCGATCTCTATGAGTGGAATTCCTAGCCGGTCCAGCCGATACGTGACCTCCGATCCCTGTTCGGACATCTTCCTTGCCGCATCCTCCTCCAGGCAGATGGAAAGGATCGATATGCTGCTTCCGGACGTCTCCAGGTATCCGTCGGTTGCGACCAACGCCGTACGCTGGAAACCGCACGTGTTCGATCCGTCTATGACTATCTTCCGCATGAAATGAATCTCGTCCACCGGGGTCGCGTTGAGCAGAAAGGACATCTCCAGGGCCGCTCCGATGGCCATCTTGTTGGCGTCGTGAGGGGGCTCCTCGTCCGCTTCTACGAGGCACGAGCAGCTGACGGATTGATACCTGAACTGCAGCTTCCGCTCGGCCTCTTCGAGCGCCGCCCTGTCGATCTCACCCATCTCGCTCTGAGTAGGTCTGAGCTTCCGGACGAACTCTTGCCTATGGTCGTCGACGAGTGTCGAATCGCAGTCGCAGAACAGCTTCCCGGTGTTGAGCTGCTGGTGGATCTCGATACCGACCCTAAGGCCGAGTGTGCGATAGTCCACTTCAGACACTTCTCCTTGCCGTGATCTCCCCTGCGATGTCAGTGAGCATTATGTCTTTGACTTCCGAGGCGTCGTCGCTCTGTCCCAGCGCCCACATGAGCTTCACATATGCGGTCTCCGGAAGCATGTCGCCGAGTGGCACCACGCCCGCAGACAACATGTCGCGACCTGTCGAGTAGACGTTGAGGTTGACCGCTCCGTACAAGCATTGCGTGGTCGCCATGACATGCACGCCTTGCTTCACCGCCCTGCCTAAGGATTCGATCAGCTTCTCCGACACGTGGCCCAGACCTGTTCCGGCGATCACCACGCCCTCGACGTTGCCAGCGATCATGTCGAAATGCTCAGGCTCGAAGCCCGGGTAGAAGTGTAGCATGCTGACCTTAGAATTCATCTTCGCCCTGACCTCGACCGGGCCAG
>JAEHCN010000129.1 GCA_020696395.1 Thermoplasmata archaeon
CCACTGTGCGAAGAAGAACCAGAACATGGCGCTCAGGGCACAGAGGAGCAGGAACGCTTTGTCGCGAGAAACCGACAGGACTGATCTGAACGTGATCCTCACAGATTCCAACTTCTCCGGTCTCGTCTCCCTGATGTATGCCAGGTTCAGGAAGAACGCTACGGCCAATATGAGCGCGCCGAAAACGAACAGCACCTTGATGGGGTAGACCGCGACTAGCACCAACCCCATAACAGGACCGAAGACGACGCCGACGTTCCACGCGACCCTCAAAGCGCTATAGGCTCTCGGTCTGTCCAAAGGCTTGATCACGTCGGCAATCATCGCATTGGCAGCGGGCATGTACATCGATCCCACGAACGAATCTGCCATCACGAGTATGAGGAGCGTCACGAAGTCGTATGCGAAGAAATACATCAGGATGGTGATGGACATCAATCCAAGGCTCGCCAGAAGAACGGGCCGCCTGCCGATCTTGTCCGCTAGCATCCCCCCGACTATCATAGACGGCACGCCGGAGACCATGTAGCCCGCGAGAACCACTCCCGCCTTCCAGTCCTCCAGCTGCAGATCTTTCGTGATATAGATGGCCAGAAACGGGATGATCAGCCCGAAGGCCATGTTCTCTATCAGCGCGCTCGCTACGAGCACCTTGAAGACCCGCGGGAACCGCTTCAGATCGTCTAGTACCATCTACTTGCCTCGCCCTCACCTGAATGACCGGGATGTCATCTTCCACCGATTCGTCCGAGCCCTGCTGGATTGTCTGGACAAGGTTAATATTACCCTCATGACGTTCCTGGACTCGGAACGGAAGTATGTCGATTTGCCAGATAAGCATTCTGTCTGAAGACGATATCGATCTCGTACACGATAACACCCTCTACATCCTGGAGGAGATAGGCGTCAAGGTGCTAAGCCGGAAGGCCCTCGACATGCTCGAGAAGGGCGGGGCGTCGGTCGACCCAGAGATCATGACGGCGTATCTGCCAGAGTACATGGTCAATGACGCCGTCAAATCACTCCCTGAGAAGATCAGTCTATGCGCCAGGAACCCTGCCCAGGATATGCAGACTCCCAAGAAGGGGTACCCGTACATGGCTACGAACGGCACCGCGGTGTACACCAGGGACCTCGACACTGGGGAGAAGCGGATGACGATGGCCAAGGACCTCCTAGACTTCCAAATCCTGAGCGACGCGATCGATTCGATAGATTACGTGTGGCCCGTGGTCACGGCCCATGACGGACCGGAGGGAGGTCACGGACTATACGACTTCGTGACCTCGCTTAAGGGCACGACCAAGCATTTCCAGGGTGAGGCCATGACCGAGAAGGAGGCGAGGGACATGGTCCGTGTCGCCTCAGCGGTCGTAGGGGGAGAGGAGGAGCTGGCGAAGCGGCCCATCTTCTCCGCCATCCAGTGCCCGATATGCCCGCTCGAGTTCGAGAAGGGTTCCGTTGAAGCTACGATGGAGTTCGCAAGGGCTGGGATCCCCGTCGTCTCGATGTCCATGGCACTCTGCGGGCTCACATCACCCGTCACGATCGCATCCACCGTCGCGATATTCAATGCCGAGAACATCACGAGTTTTGTCATATCCCAACTTGCCAAGCCAGGGGCGCCCGTTGTGTACAGCTCGGAATCCAGCATCATGAACATGAGGACGGGCGAGATCAAATACGGCGCGATCGAGGAGGTGGTCCTGGCTGCTGCGGCAGGACAGATGGCAAAGCATTACGGCGCGTCATCGATGGTAGGCGGCTTCGGGGTAGGCCTGTACGGCACGGAACCCGGGGTGTCCTCGAGTGCGTCAGAGATCGCTCTCGGGGCTATGACCAGCCTCGCGTTGACAGATTTCGGCTCTGGCATAGGAGGGCTCGACCAGGCGAAGGGCGCGTCGCTCGAACAGGTGGTCATCGACGCGGACATATGGGAGTCGAT
>JAEHCN010000130.1 GCA_020696395.1 Thermoplasmata archaeon
CATCCCTCCAACCACAATGTCTGGTTCTTCCCCTTTATCTCAGCAAAGATCTCGCTGGGTCGGGGTAGGTCCGGGACGAGTTCGGCAACAAGAGCCAGTATTTCTTCGTGTGTGGGACGATTCGAGTCTTTCATTTCGTACCCGAATCGTTCTCGATGCCTTAAGGGCTTTCTTCCGCCACTTTAACCTCCCTTCAGAAACGGTGACCTTTTGGGATTAGGTGCCACGAAAGTGAATAGCTCGGATGATTTAGGCACATCATGCCAGTTATATCGCATCTCTGGAAGGATGCCGGAGAATCAGATTTTCGCTACCTCGCCGCGGACTATCGCAATGCCACTCTGTGTCTTCCTGCGGGAATCCTGATCTCAAACCTAGTGCACCTGCCAGCGACGCTATTCTCGCGGACACTCATGCCTGAGCCGGACAGTATCTCCGCAGCGAGGAGCAGGCCGTGGCAATGGGACTGAGCGTGTCTGTGTGCGAACCCGGACATGTCATCCTTAATCCGGTCCGGTGCACCCCCGTCGACATGCTCCATCGACACCAAGATATCGTCCTCCGACCGATGGGTCCTGACGCGGATTTCGTCGGAGCTGTTTCGCAGGTCTAGCATATTATCCACAAGCGCTTGCATCGCGTCGCCAACCAGGCCGTCAGCGAGGATCTCGACCCCTTCGACCTCGGACTCCCGAGCGACGACGCCGCAGGCGATTCCCGTGCACACCGAGTCAAGAATGCTCTCGAGCTTGTACCATCTCGGTTCCGATTCGCCAACGGACTGGTACGACCTCAATAACATCATGCGCTTCTGGGCATCCCCGCATTTCCGGGCAATCACTTCGATATGGGACAGGGTGGTCGGATCACGGCAGGAATCACGCGCCAAATCGTTGTAGAAGCTCACGACTTCGATAAGGGATTGGATGTCGCACAAGCCGAAGCTCTCGAGCGTAGAGAGCTTCTTTCTCGCTCGTCTGAAATCGCGCATTTCCATTCGGTGAATCATCGAGAAACGGGCTCTTTTGAGGATATCCTGGCTCGTTCTCCTATACATCTCTCCAAGGATTACGCCCTTCCTCATCGACAGGAATTCATCGGAAGGTGTGTAGTACGGGTTGGCGCACAACTCGCCGTTGAGTACCACTCTCGGGTGAGTTCGGATCGCATCAAGCAGGGTGGTGTGGTCGAAGACGGGTTCTTCGTACTGACACAGAAGCGTGGGGTTCGATTCCGGGTACAGGTCGTTCAGCCTCGCCTCGTACTCCATAAGCTGGTCCGTCCCCGGGGCACCGGTCTTCTGCCACGACATCTCGCCTGTGGCCGTAAGGCCGGCATAACCGCCCGCGAGAGCCTTCTGCTCGCCCTGCCGGATGAAATCCAACATCCGGTCAGCATTGAAACACCCATCTCTCAGATACGCCTCGTCCCTTCTCAGGAAGGTGATGTCGCCTTCGTCTACATGTCTTTGGACGTCCCTCGCCCTCATCATAGCATCGACGACATCGTCCTCTGAGGTGTCGCCCAGGATGTAGACACACTTGTCTCCCCTGCTCAGGCCCGCCAAGATAAACGGAACGACGGCCTTGAATTGCTCCTCCTCGGTTCTGAAAATGCAGGCACTGTGGACCGCGCTGTGAAATTCAGCAATATCTCCTGGATTGCCATCGAACTCTTTCAGGTCGAAACCACCATGTCACCGTGATCTAACGGATGAAGTCTTGTCGCCGGTCCAACATCTGACACCTGAGGGTTAGCCTTGCTCTGGACCTCCGTTACCACTTCTCACCATATCAATATATCCCCGGAAGAAACCACGTCCAACTTCACTTCGTATTGAACGATGGTGATGTATGTCCATTTCACCAACCCAATCCCGAATCGCTGTCAATGACCTAAGGGCTTCGCTTCCACCCCTATGGCCTTTTCTGGGGAAGAC
>JAEHCN010000080.1 GCA_020696395.1 Thermoplasmata archaeon
CGACCGACCCGGTCTGTCTCGCTGTTGCGAACGCTGTCGAAGCGGGGATAGTAGTCGTTGCGGCTGCGGGCAATGAAGGGCCCCTCATGGGGACGGTGGCGTCGCCAGGAGTCGCCCCCGACGCGATAACCGTTGGCGCGGTGAACGATACCGGAGCGCTTGCCGCTTTCAGCTCGCGAGGCGCCGCGCCAGATTTTGTGATCAAGCCTGAGATATCCGCGCCCGGTGTGGGCATAGTCTCCACGGTCCCGGACTCGAACTGCGTGATGAGTTCCCCCTCGGGGTATCTCTCCGCGAGTGGGACATCGATGGCAACGCCCCACGTGAGCGGTGGAGTGGCGCTTCTGCTACAGCTGCATCCTGACTGGACGCCCGAACAAGTCAAATCTGCCCTCATAACCAGCGCCTTGAAGGTCGACGAATCCGTCTGGAGCGCCGGAGCTGGCGAGATGTGGCTTCCTGCAGCGGCTGAGACCACATTGTTCCCGGTACCGGCCATAATCTCATGCGGCCTTGCGGGAGGAGAAGACGTCACCTCCACCATAACGAACGCGGGATCGTATGTAACCGTCTCGTGCTCGTCGGATGACTGGTACGCCCTTTCAGCGGACGGCTCAACCCAATACGAGGGCTGGCTCAACCAGTCGAGGATATCACCGACCTCTTTCTCATCGACCTCGGGTGAATCCTACACGATCACCCTTGAGGTTCCAGTTCCGGATTATAGCGCATCGGAGGGATACTACGACGGAGAGATTCATCTTTCGTATGCATCGGGGCAACTCGTGATACCCTTCGGCTTCGCAGTACTCTCATGCGTGAACGTCCACGTTCTCGATGCCGAGGGAAGGGAGGTCTTCGACCCCTACGGTGGAGTGTGGGCGTACAGTAACCCCGACGGCGAGACTGCGATGATGGTCAGAGGCAACTCGAAGCCCGCACCGCCGGCTAGCTTCTTCCTTGCATCTGGCGAATACGGCATCTGCGCCGCGGGTCATCAGGATATCTACCACTACGACGACCCGTACATTCTCTCGTCCGTCGTCACCCTTGATAGGCTATCGTGCCAGGATGTTTGGCTCGACATGTCCGCTGCGAGGGAGTTCGTGCTGGACCTTGAGACGGATGAGGGCAACCCGATCTATGCTCAGGACTACCGCATGTACTTCAGACACGAAGGAGAGACCAACATATCGTTCCATCTAGTCGGGTCGGATTACTCGATCATCGGAGACGAGTTGTTCTCGTTGCCTCATTCCAGAAGCGTGTTCGTCTCGGAAACGACGGAGGAGGTTGGGATATCCATCTCGGGCTTCGCATACACCGCACCCATGTGGAGCTTCATGAACAGCAATTGGGACCATTGGTACGAGTACGTCTCAGGGTCGTCGACTGACTTTTACCCGGAGGCGAGCGCCGATCTGCAGTATCTGCTTGCATGGGAGTTCGACGGGATTGACCAGAACACGCCGTTGCCTCTAGGCCTTGCCGAGGGTCAGTACTCGGCCTACGACACAAAATACGACATCCCCGGAGAGCTATCGGATATCTGGGGAGACTGGGGCACTCACAAATCCGTCGGAGGAGATTCGGCTTTCTACGTCAGGAGAGACACTGACACGTCGCTCAATTCCTTCTTCTCCGGCATGACGAGAACCACCTACGTTCAGGGCGTGTTCTCGGAGCTGTACTTCCCTGGAAGCATATTCGGCGGGTATCTAGAGAGAGAGTTCTACGTCCCAGACTACGAGCACCTCGTCAGAGCCTCGACCGTTTCGAACATATTCCTGCCTGACAGGAACTTCCTGACTCCTGAGAGTCCGCTGACCGAGGCACAAAGGCTCGGGTCGGGGCCGTTCTATCCGTCCCTTTACGCTGAGAACACGGACGACACTTTTGTCCTGTACCATCCGCTCCTGAGGGACCAGTCAGGCGCAAAAGTCGGTGGTTCGACAGTCCCGACCTTGAACCTGTACAAGGACTCGATGTTCGTCGGGGTGTATCAGCTGTCGGAGTTTCTTTCGAGGCCTGATGCGGTCCGGCAGATTGACCTGATGGGAGCCGGCAGCTATGTCGCTAAGATCGACTACCATCCCAGCGCGCAACTGTGCAACGACGTCAACCTGGAACTCGGTTTCAGCTTGCCATCGTCTGACCCAAACCCGCCGGAAATAACATCTCTTCGGATGCCTCAGAGATTCACGCCTGGAGATGTAGTAGAGCTGACCATGACTGTGGACGACGATTCCTCGGTCCCAAGCGTGGAGGTGAGCTGGAGAGCTGGTGTCGAATCCCCCTGGAACCTGCTGTCAGTAACCACGTTGGCAGCGAACACATACCACGTCGATATCGCAACATCCGCTGACGATCAGGCCATCGACCTCGAGATTGAAGTCTCCGACTCCGCAGGCAATTTCCTGCGATACACCGCCTGCAACGCGAGCCTTGGGGAAATCCCCGTGGCTTTTGAACTCTGGGCCGAGGGATACGAAATCGGCTACAGGAATGCTGACGACTCCGTTCTCCTTGTCGGGTCCCTCACTGATGAAAGCGGCAATCCGCTGCATCCGACAGGCGCGGTGCCACTGGAGCTGGTCGTCGATAACGAGAAAGTCGGTATGATCCTCGACGAGTACGTCTCATCGGATGGCCACGTCCATGATGGCAACATCAGATTCGAATGGCATTTCAATCCAATCGATCTGTTCTCCGGACCGGGCGAAACCATCGATGTGACGGTCGAGTTCGATTTGGGGATCTACGAGCCCATCACCAGAACATTTGCATTGAGATCGGTGGAATACGCGAACTCCCCGCCTACCATCTCCCTCATCTCGCCGTCAGCGGGGAGCTTGATTTCAGCGGGAACCGAGATAAACCTTGAGATAACGGACGACGGCGATATCCATGCGGAGGCATTCTTGAACGAGGACGCCATTGGAGAGCTTGAAGACCCGTGGGATGTATCCACCGAAGGATGGGGAGACGGCGTACACATTCTCAGAGTCGTCGCGGTCGACGATGTCATGGCGGAGACTACGACGACCTTCACCTTCGAGATAGACGGGACAGTCCCCTCAGCTGCGATCATATACCCAACGAATGGAACGACTGTACCGAGGAACAGCACTCTCATAGCCGAGATATCTGACGAACATCTCGCTTCCGTGACTTGGTCTCTGGACGACGCCTCCCATCAGATCCTCGAATATCCATACATTATCGACATGTCCAATTGGTCTGTCGGGACGCACTCGGTCGAGGTCGTGGCGACAGATCTGGTCGGACTGTCTTCGTCTGCACACGCCCAGTTCGAGATGTCGGATAAGGCGCTTGTGGTCAATGTGTTGAGCCCTGATGACCACGCTGTTGTGAGATCGGGCATTCCGGTCGAATTCTCAGCAACGGGAATTGGCACGATCACCTGTATGTGGACGGTTGATGGGACGTGGACGACAGTCTCTGAGCCCTATCAGATACAGACATATGGATGGAGTGAAGGCACTCACGCGATTACGCTCAACGCCTCAAACGAATTCGGCGACTACCATGAGATCGTGTTCGAACTCACAATAGACGACACGCCGCCTGTGGTGAGCCTAACCTCGCCAATCGGCGAGACATTCGTGACTCCGTACGATCGCATCGACATCGAAATAGCTGATGCGAACTTCGAGCGGGTAACATGGACGATATGGGGCGAGACAAGAAGTAGCACTTACTCCGACATAGCGATAACACTCGCCAACAGCCCAGCCGATGGGTACTTCACAATCGTGCTGACAGCATCGGATATGGCAGGCAATCAGGCCGACGGCTCCTACACTTTCGCGTTGGATTCCGTGCCACCATTGATACGTGTCGACAATGTTCCATCGCACGGTTCGGTTGCTCCTAACTTCACGGTAGAGTTCTCAGTGGATGATGTATTCCTTGCGGGTGTGGAGTGGTCATTGGACGACGGGGAGACGCGGGTTTCGTCGTCGCCGCATCAGGTTGATCTTTCCGGAGTGGCCTTCGGCTCGCACACTCTCAAGATATTGGCATACGATGCGGCAGGGCAGGAGAGCTGGCGTAATCAGTCGGTCTACGTGGACGGGACTTGTCCGATCGTCACTGTGCTGGTGAACGACTCGCTCGTCTCAGACTACCCCGCGGAAATCAGGGCGATCGTCACAGACGATTTCGGAGTGGGGACGGTCTTCGCATACTACGAGAATGCCGACGGGTCTTTCTCGAGCGTTCCCATGGTGAAAGATGGCGGCAGTTACCTGGCGATACTCGATACGGCAGTTCTGAGAGAAGACATCATCGTCTATGTCTATGCGTGCGATCCATGCGGCAACTTTGCCGAGAGCGAGCGGGTCACTCTCCACTTTGCACCTAACCCTCTCCGGGACGACGACAGTGGCGAGGAAGAGGGTGCCGTCGGAGGATGGTCCATCATGTCGCTCGCTAAGGCGTTGATAGCCTTCGCGCTCTCAGCCGCTTTGGTCATTCTGTTCGCGGTGCACAGGAGCAGACGCCCGAGAGAAGAGCCGGAGAAACCTGCGGTCCCGAGACAAACCGTCCCAGCTCATATGAAGAGCGCCGCCCCCAAGAAGATCCCGGTAAGGAGCACACCACACCCCGTGGGCAGACCGATAGAAAGCCCGAGGGTCATGATCGATGCGGACGGTGTCGTGTACTGCAAGCCCGTGAGGGTTCCCCAGAACAGGATTGTTAGAAGACCACCGGCATCCGGCGTGCAGCACCCCGGGCCAAGGAAGCCCGGAACTGCCCCGACGTTTGTTGTCGGGCAGATGAAGAGGGAATAAGTCGCACCTATTCCCCGCACGGCGAGAACTACCCTTCCGGGGGCTCGCCATCGTCAACGCGAGGATCGCTCGAGCGAGGCTCCGAAGTTGGTGCAGCAGCAGTATTTTGAGGAGCAGGGGAAGCCCGATCGGCAATCACACGTAATCTCTCCGCCATGTGGCCATCGAGCCATCTCATGATGAAGTACCAGAAGATCACAACGAAGCACATGAATGCGATGATCCCGAAATACATGTGAAACGTCGCGAGGGCAGGAGCTCCGAACTCCGACCCTACGATTATCGTTACCACCATTCTGAGTATGTTCGAAAGCCAAGTCACGAACAGGCCGATTCCGAGGCCGGCCAATATCCTGGCATTTACCGTTTGATATCTAACCAGGACGAAGGCAAGGAACGCCGAGAAGAATAGACCGGCTGAGTACAGCCCGCTACATCCTACGCCAATCCCCAGCCGGATCAATCGGCCTTCGTACTGATACTCGATTATGTTAGAGAGACCGATTCCGCTGAGGTTCAGAACGGCATGCGCATCCACGCCGAAGAGATTGACAACCGAGACCACAGGGATCGTAATGAAATAGTACTCTGCATACGTCGTAATCCTTCCGTACGATTCGCCAGTGATGAGCGAGTACAGCTTCCATATCCCCGCAAAGACAATGGTAAGGAACATCAGGTATAGAATCACGAAATCCCTCTGCTCGTGAAGCTTCAAGGGAGCGGACTGGTACAGTATGAGAGACAGTGCGAACAGGGTGACGACGAAATCCTCCATGCGCAGATTTGTCTCACCGGCGAATGCCACCTTCCAGAGGGACCAGACTATCAGGAGGACGAATCCCGAAAGCGGCAACACTATTCCTATAGTCCTCGCCTCCAGCCAACGCGATAGAAAACTCGTGATCAAGCCTTCGTCACGTGCGACATCATCCCTGCCGATCCTCAGCTTCGCAGATATCAGCCCGAGGGCGGAGCCAACCGCCAGCAGGATGAGTTCGTACAACAGGACGGAGTGACCCAGATAATGGTTGTACAGGGCGCCGATAATCATCAGCGCGCCGATGAATAGAAGCCAATCATGTCGAATCTTCACGAGCCGACCCACATCCTTAGAGCATATTTAACGATTCATGCTAGCCGTGTGAGCGTATCTGAATCCAGCTTCGCCCCTCGTATGGTCAGGTAAGTTGCGCCAACGGATGCAACCAGCAGGACGGACGCCATCTCGACCAGGCCTGGAACCCTCGACGCTAGGCTTGGGACAAGCAGGCCTACAATCGATATCGAGACCGGCGCTGATGCGAGACAAGCGGCTGCATAGGCGCATGCAACAACCGTTGGGGCCTTCTGTCGGAAGTGATGGTTTCTCTCGAACTCCGATGATAGTGCAAACAATGCAAGACCCATGATCGGGATCAACAATCCGACAGTGGCGGTCATGAGTGGGCCCACTTCCGTCAGAGTGGGTATCTCTGCCGATGCGCCGGCGCAGACCGTCACGAGCAGAAATCCAAAGACAGCTCCAACCCTGTAAGAGCTGAAGTACGCAAGGAGTATCACCCCTCCACCCAGAGCCGTCAGGACAAGTGTGTAGATGTTCATGCTCGAGAAGATGAAGATCAATGCCATCGAGGCGGAGAACTGGGCCAATTCACGAATCCTAATGCCGTTCATGCTTTCCCCAACCTTAATGCCCTAACCAGGCCGGCTGTCGTATCGGCGGGACCAACGCGAATGTACAACGCGCCAGTTCTCCTCAGCTTGGTCTCGATGTCTATGTGTCCTTTCAGGTTCTCATAGAGCCTCTCCACCTCCGGCACATCGAGCGGCTCTTGCCTATTCTCGTACCACTCATCGCACAGATGGATGACCAACATCTTGCTTCCCTTACGTCCGCAAAACCTCGCTCCCGAGAGAATTGCGTCACTGGATGACATCATGTCGGTGATGACGACCATCATCAGCTTCTTCCCCGCGATTCTGGAGAGGAGGCTCCTGACGACTCCGTCGAAGCCGATTCCGGATGATCGGGCGGTCGCGCTCCTCCCAAAGGAACGGACTATCGACAGGAACTCACTACCTTCGACCGCGCTCGACCCTTCGGCAGTCTGTGCGGGTTGTACGG
>JAEHCN010000081.1 GCA_020696395.1 Thermoplasmata archaeon
GCGGGAGGTGCGGTTCGATGACGAATCGATGGTCATCGGCGCCGTCGAGAGTTGCGTCGCGGACGCCGTCGAGGGACCAGACCTGTCGTTCAGGTACGACCTCACGCGGTTCTCGGAGACGTTCGAGTCCGAGATTCCGGCCGCGATGGCGGCTGGTTCCGAGCCGGCCCAGTCACATCTGCCCGTGTCGGGCGACGACGACGGCTCAGAGGGACCGCACGGGATCCGTCCTTTGGCGCAGATAATGGACACTTATATATTGGCCGAATCCGGCGACAACCTGTTGTTGATAGACCAGCACGCGGCATCCGAGAGGGCCGTTTTCGAGCGCGTCCTCGCGGCGATCGACGAGGGCGATGAGATATCCCAGGAACTCATCACGCCGCTGGTCCTGGCACTCACTCCGACTGAATCGAAGACGCTCGGCGAGAACTTGGACATGCTCTCGAAGACGGGGTTCCGCATCGAGCCCTTCGGCGGGGACGCGTACTCCGTGAGGTCAGTCCCGACGGTGCTCGGTCTGGCGCAGGGAGAGAGATCATTGAGGGACATCCTGGCCGACCTCGCGGACATGTCCGCGCCGAAGAGGATGGGCCAAGAGTTCATCTGGAGGGTCGCGTGCCATACGTCCATACGCGCTGGCGAGAGTCTATCCCACTCGCAGATGCGTCAGCTGGTAGCTGACCTCATGGCCACGGAGAGTCCCTACACGTGTGAGCACGGCAGGCCTACCATGATCGTCCTGTCGCCCGCCGACCTCGAGAAGCTATTCAAAAGGCGCGTGTGAGGGTCAGGCGTGCTCGAACACCTGCGAGCCGTCGGGCATGAGTATCCCGTGGCGCCTGGCCACTTCGCACACCTTCTTCGCGACATCCCCGCTCAGCAGGGGCGGCTTGTGTGTCGACAGCAGCTCCTTCGTACGCTCGATCGCGAACGTGACGAGTTCGTCCTCCGTGCCGTCGGGCTCACGCTTCACGTGATATGCCGTCACCTGGGGGATCATCAGCTCCTTCCTCATGCACTTGGCGGTATGGATGTCGGAGAGGAACGTCCCGCCCGGGCCCTGCCGGGCGATAGCGTCCAGGCCGAGCGTCTCGTCCGTTATTTCTACTCCCTGCCTCATGCGTTGCAGCCAGCGCCAGAGTTCGCAGTCCATGACCAACTTCTCCTTGGACATCACGCCGGCCCGGTCTATTCCGCCGAGACCCACCATCATATCGGTCCCAATCAGCAGCGCGGAGGCGGCGGTGAGGGCCGTCTCGAGTCCAGCTTCGGAGGAGAGCGACCTGGCGGCGTTCGACGGCCCTCCTGCGCATGTCGGCAGACCGTAGTGCTTGCCCATCTGGGTCGCCGCTGAGTCCATGAGTATCCCCTCCGGCGTACCGCACAGGAACACTCCCGATTTCAGGTCCATGACTCCTGAGAACGACGAGTACACGCTCGGCGACCCTGGTGATGCGAGCTGCGTCATAGTCAGTCCGCATAGGTTCTCAGCGTTTATCACCGCGAGCGAACCTGCGACCGAAGCTGGTGTCACGGCCCCTGCGATCGCCATGGACAGGTTCACCACCGGCACGCCGGCCTTCGACAGTGTCACGAGGGCTTCTGCCTCTCCGGCGTCGTACCTGAGCGGCGAGATTGGCGTGCAGACATCCGAGAATATCGGCCGCGATCGCAACTCGTCCTCTGACCCGAGTATGGCGGAGCACACTTCGATCTGGAACCTCGCCTCCTCCGAGGAGGCGGCTCCGTGCTGCACGTGCTTGGAGGTGTATGCCACCGCGACCAGGAACTCGTAGAACGACGACCGGTCGGAAGGTAAGTCCGTGGCGACCACCGGAGGCCAGACGAAGCCGACCTCGGGCAGAGCATCGGCCAGGACGATGAAGTCCCTCAGGTCGCTCAGAGTCGAAGCCCTCTTTGTCCCTGTCTCAGCGTCGAACACGGCCGGGGGCTGCCCGTCCGTCGAGATGAGTTGGACTCCGTCCCCCGGCATCGTGACATCGGCACCGCCCCTCGACGAGATCCTGATGCTCCTCGGAGCGCTCTCGATGGACGAACGCACGAGCCGCTCATCGAGGCGAACGAGCTGTTTGGAGTCGTCCACATCCGCTCCCGCGCTCCGGAACAAGTCCCTCACGGAAGCGCTCTCTATCATGACTCCCACTTCCGACAGGATGCGCAGAGACGCGTCGTGCATCCTCTCGATGTCCCCTCTCGATAGCAGATTCATACTGGCTAAGGTCATGTCCGCACCTCTCCCCGTCCTCGTCTGACAACCGCTCCAGAGAAGCAGTTGGAGGACTGGGGCCAGAGACCGGAACGGTTCGGCACTAGATTAAGTGTCCTTCCCCTTCCGGGTGTCTAGTATAAATCCCTTAAAGGTTCGGTCGTCGAAGAGCAGCACGGGCACGAATCGCCCGCGACCGTTCCGCACTCGAAAACTATTACTCCTCGATGCAACCTCACATCTATCCCTAGAGGGTGCTGTAGATGGGTTTGAACATGGCAATCACAGAGCTCGAATCGAGCGAGTCGCTATGCCGGGACAAGAAGCGGACCATGGCGAGAGCCTTCGTCAAGGATCCTGAGAAATGGGCCGACCTGGTGGAGGTCGACCGCGTCATCGACCTCAAGAAGGCCAGGGCCGGGCTCGAGTCCGACAGGCTCGAGGGAATTCTGAAGAGATCCAGGGCGAAGGTGGAAGGGGACGAGCTGTACCTGGAGAAGATCAAGGACGCCGCTGACCAGAAGACCCTCGAACCGTTCGTCAGAGAGGTGAAGACCAACTGGATAGCGATGTCGGAAGTCCCGCAAGCCCGCAGGAGCGCGGTCCTCGAGGCGGCGGTGAGTGAGGACTCGGTGACCGAGTGGGACCTACTCGAATTCGACGAGATGTACGAGACATGCGCGAAGTGTGCCCTGTCATGGGACAACAAGAAGGGGTGCGTCGGCAATTTCGGTCCTTCCACCTCCCCGATTCCCGACCTCGCCGAGAAGTTCAAGTTGAACATACTAGCCAAGGTCGAGGAGCTGGCTTTGAAGAAAGAGATACTAACTTCGAAGGACGCAGCCAAGCTGCTGGAGGAGATCAAGGTTTTGAGGGAGAAGACCCCCGCAGAGGGCAAGATGATGGTCCGTAGGATCGAGGGAACGCTCAACAGGTTGGGGGCTATGGCGGCCTGCTCCAAGGAGCACGACGTCGGGTTCTACTTCTTCTGAGCCCGTTCGAACGTTCGCCCAGGTCCATGTGAAGGAGGTGTCTACGGTCGTTGCCACTGGCGATTCATGCGATGTCATCGCTCTGCGCGCCCCGGAGGGGACAGCGTCCATCGAGCTTAGCCATATCGATCGCGAGTTGGCGCGTGCCTTCCTTCTGTGCTCTCCCAGGGGACTCAGCTTGTCGGACAGGTGGGCTTGGAAGCTGAGCGAGTCTCTGACCGAGACAGGGTATTCCAGGATCATCGCGCGGGATAATCGCCATTCCACCTTGGGGAATGCCCTCTCCGGCCGAGGATGGCAGGTCGGCCCGGCAGTCGGCGCGCACTCGCGTCAGAAGTACAACATGGTGACGACCCAGGACCTGCCCCTGGACGAGGAGTTGATTGACGAGCACGGCCGCCCGCCGGGACTGGCGAACACGGCCCACATGGTCGGCCTTCGCGTGGAGCTTGGGACGAGGGATGTGTGGGCCTTCTATACCGACGAGGGTGAGACGGCGAGGATCGTGACGGATTCCGAGCACAAGCTAGGCATGTTGATAGCGACCAGCAAGGAGGATGTCGGTCTGGCCGCCGACCACCTAGTCAGGTTCCTCGTGACTGCGAAGAAGAAGTGGGCCGTGTTCTCGCCTGACCTGCTCGAGTACGTGGCGCATCTTCATCCAGCGAACGCCGTCCGAATGGAGCTGGAGGATCCTCCGCAGTTCGAGCATTCCGTCGAGCCTCTCTCGAAGGTCAACCGCGGAAGAGCGGCAACGCTCTTCTCGGAATATTACGATGAAAACCGCCTGAGTGCTATGATGCGTCTGCGTCGCTACGCGCGCGACAGGACGTTCTCCGTCCATGTTGCGGACGGAGGGTTCGTCATCCTGCGACACGAGGGCGACGCGGGCCTGGTGTTCGACATATACGTGACGCCGTCGGAGCAGGGGGAGGGCATGGGCAACGAGTTGATGAGGTGTGCGCTGAACACCGTGTCAGAGCGTTCGAGCAAGGTGTACCTGAGGACGAGCTATCCGAGGGCGAGGGCGCTCTACGAGAAGTTCGGGTTCAGGCAGACATCGTCTCGACTGGTCGTCAGGCTTGACGAGGTACTCCTGACCCGCGCCCCCTCAAGGTAGATATATCATCAGTCCCTACCATTCGCATCCATAACTGGGTCACACTGCACCGGAGAGGGTCGTCGTGATAGACAGAGAGAAGGTTCTTGCCGCACTGGAAGGGTATGATCTGGAGAAGGCGAAGATAGGCATGGTCGCGTCGCACTCCGCCCTCGACGTCTGCGACGGAGCGGTCGAAGAGGGGTTCAGGACCCTTGGCATCTGTCAGAAGGGTCGAGAGAAGACTTACGCGGGATATTTCAGATGCCAGCGGGATGCCTCCGGCAAAGCCGTCCGGGGCGTGGTGGACGAGTGCTGGGTCCTTGGGAAGTTCCGGGAGATGATGATGCCGGAGTACCAGCAGCGTCTCAGGGAGGAGAACGTGCTCTTCGTGCCGAACAGGTCTTTCACATCCTACATCGACCTGCGAGAGATAGAGGACGACTTCGTTGTGCCACTCGTGGGTTCGAGGGACCTTCTGAGGAGCGAGGAGCGCGGGGAGGAGCGCGACTACTACTGGCTCCTCGAGAAGGCCGGCATGCCCTTTCCGAAGCGCATAGTCGACCCGAATGAGATAGACGGCCTGGTGATCGTCAAGCTGCACCACAAGGTCAAGAAGCTGGAGCGTGGCTTCTTCACGGCAGCCTCGCACGAGGAGTATCGAAAGAAGTCGGAGGCGCTGATCGCAGGCGACGTCATCACCGAGGAAGACCTCAGGGATGCCAGGATAGAGGAGTATGTCATAGGCCCAGTCTTCAACCTCGACTTCTTCTATTCTCCCCTGGAGACGAAGATGGAGCGGATAGAGCTCATAGGCGTCGACTGGCGGTTCGAGACGTCCCTAGACGGGCATGTCCGTCTGCCGGCTACGCAGCAGATGACGCTGTCCGGTTCCCAGGAGACTCCTGAGTACACCGTGTGCGGACACAACTCCGCCACCATGCGCGAGTCGCTGATCGAGGAGGCGTTCGCACTCGCGGAGAAGTATGTCAAGGCCACGCAGGAGCACTACGAGAAGGGTATAATAGGCCCGTTCTGTCTGCAGACCTGCGTGGACAAGGACCTCAAGTTCCACATATACGACGTAGCCCCGCGCGTGGGCGGGGGCACGAATGTGCACATGTGGGTAGGCCATCCCTATGGGAACACGACTTGGCGGACCAACATGAGCACGGGACGGCGCCTGGCGGTCGAGGTCAGACGGGCGATCGAGACGGGGCAGGTCGACAGGATAGTGACCTGAGCCGTCGATGACGGTTTTCCCATGTACTGGCATGCTGGCCTGCGCGGGGAGGTCATCCTAAACCTTATAAAGGGGCAATCTATTCGCCGGAGTACCCTTCTTGACCTGGGTCGCGGTTTGGGCTCCGGAGAGGAAGGAGACATTGGAATGAGGAGAGATGCAATGAGCAAGCTATCCGCCAGCCTTTTCGCGCTGGTTTTAGTCCTTTCCGCCCTGGTCATCCCTATGGGGGATGCCGAGGCGGAGACGCTGGGAACGAACACGATCTATGTGCCCGTAACTTCGAGCGGGTCTCCTGTCTCCACAGGCGTGACTGTCACACTCACAAACGTGCACACCGGCGAGGTGTTGCCCGCAACGTATTCCTCGACCATGAATCTCTACATTGTGAACGATGCCCCGTCGGGCTATTACAGAGTCGATGTCGTCGCTGACGACTACTACGATTCGATCGGTGAGAGGCAGTTCAAGTTCACTGGCCTGGCTTCATACACGGTCAGCCCGCAGGTCGCCCTCGACGCATTCCCTGCGAAGCAGTGGGAGTGGAATGTCACCGTGAGAGACTCCGTTACGAACATGAAGATAGTCGGCGCGGAGGTCGCGTTCTACGACCTCGGCCTGAGGGAGACAGTGTCGAAGGACACGACGGACTCCCTCGGAGTGGCGGTCGTCGACATGTTCAATTCCGCTGCCCCTGATGACTTCGCGCTCGTCGTGAGTGCGAACCTTTACGAGACCTATGTCGAGGCTACGAATGTCACCGCGGACAAAGTCACAACCGTCTATCTGACTAAGTCAGTCCGTGTGACGGGCTTCGTCACCGACCACGACGGCCCGGCATCGAACGTGGTCGCATACATGTTGTCCACCGACCCGAACGAGGCCTGGGTCAAGAGGCTCCTTAAGAGCGAGGCAGGCACCTTCTTCACCTTCGACGCCTACCCCGGAGAGTTCATCCTGTGCGTGGATGCCGACGGCGCGTCGGCGGAGATATGGGTAGAGGATCTCACATCGAACTCGGCTGGAGACATCGTAGACCTGTCGATGGAGCTAGGTAATCAGACTCAGACGCTCGACGCCACGTCCATCGTCTACGGGGCAGACTTCAACTCGTTCACGCTCAATGACGCCACGGAGTGGAACTTCGACGACGCCTTCCCAGGCCTCGACTACAATGACGTCGGGAGCCTGAGGATGCAGATCGACCTTGGTTCGGCTGTGCCGGACGGAGCAATCGATGCTGGTGAGATATCCGACTTCATTGCGAAGGTCCAGGATTATGGGGCGAAGCATGTCACCAGCTCAAGGCTGCTCGTCGTCAACGACACCCTGTACACGGCCGGCTCGCTTTCGACGTT
>JAEHCN010000022.1 GCA_020696395.1 Thermoplasmata archaeon
CCGTAACCGACAAATGGGTACTCGACTGGCCTGCCCTACTTCATAGTAATTACAACCTTTCCTCTTGCGCGATTTGTCCCCACGTAGTCTATGGCTTCAGGGATCTCAGGGAAAGTGTACGTCCTGTCAATAACTGGCTTGAGCTTCCCGGTTTCGAGCATTTCTTTCAGAGTGACGAAGTCCTCATGACTCGGCCTAGTCATGAATGGACGGCCCACACTGCGCATGAATATCGACAGTAAAGCCGCCTTCATCACATAACTCATCCCACCATGACCGCTGTTCGGTAACACTACGCCACCCTTTGCCAGAGCCCGCCTGTAAGCTGAGAACGATTTGTTGGCGACATTGTCGAGAATCAGATCGTACCGATCACCACTTCTTGTGAAATCCTCATTGGTGTAATCCACCACATTGTCTGCGCCGAGCGCGCGGACCATTTCGACGTTCCTCGAACTGCATACCCCAGTGACTTCGGCACCGAGCGTTCTTGCGATTTGAATCGCGAAACTGCCGACTCCTCCCGATGCACCATTGACAAGGACTCTCTGGCCCGGTCTGACCTTTCCCTTGTCGCGTATGCCCTGAAGAGCGGTCAGAGCGGCGGTGGGCACGGCAGCGGCCTGCTCAAATGTGAGATTGGCCGGCTTCGTCGCGAGGCTATTCTCGGACGTGGTTATGTATTCAGCGAAGGCGTGTTCGCATGTGCCGAACACCACGTCGCCCGGCTTGACCCGAGTCACATTCCTTCCAACGGATTCGACATAGCCTGCTATGTCCCACCCCGGTACGTAGTCTCTGGGTCTGGGGAACCCGATAGAAAATCGGATCATCCATGGCACTCCTGTGACCGAGAAATAGTCGCCTGCGTTCACAGAAATTGCATGGACCTCGACCAGCACGCCATCGTCGTTGACCGCGGGTTTCGCGACTTCCTTAAGCTCAAGCGCATGTGGCGAGCCGTACCTGTTCTGGACTATCGCCTTCATTTCGGCATCTCCGTATTCACCCTGATTCGATTCGTTCTATCCTACTCCAGGAATACAGTGGAATCCCCTCATGGTTCGCTCGAATGGTCGTGCGAGACGCATACTCTCTGCTTGAGTCTTTCCGCGAACTCCTCAACGACCTTGAGGTCCTAAGCGTCCGGCTTCCCCTTGTTGATGCCCCCGAACAATTTCGGGAAGCTGTTGGTGTTCCAGCCTCCGCAACTGAAGTCACCAAAGACTGAATATCCCTTTGGCCTCCAGCCTTCTCTTGAGCGCAGAATGAAGTTGTTTGCCGATTCGTTCTCGGTGCGCTGCTAATTGCAGGGTTTCAATGGGACCGTAGAGAAAAGGTCATAGGGCGAAATCCCTGAGAGAGAGTCGGATGGAATCCAGCCTTTCTCCAACTTACACAAGGAAACAGAGTACTACTTACTAGACGGCTGAAACACGTCGAAGCTGGTAAATCTAAGCACGGCCATACGGAGTTTCCGGCGGGATGAAGGGGTTCAATCCTTCTGCAATCGCAGAGATTTGCGGGGAAGACGCGAAGGCAGTGGTCGATGAATCCTGTTTAGCAGTGTGGTGATGACATGAGGTCCGAAGAGAAGACCGCGGAGGTGCTGGTGGATTCAAAGATAGACGTGAAGACGAAGCTCGCGATACTCTGGGCTGCTTTGGTGCTGTGCTACGCGTACGCGGACATCCTCTCATTCTTCCAGCCAGGCATCGTGGAGGAATTGCTGACGGGCGAGATTGCGGGGATGGAGATGAGCCAGGGGTTTCTGCTGGGCGGGGCTATCCTGATGACGGTTCCGATCTTCATGACGGTTCTCTCGTTGCTGCTGAAGGCCAAAGTGAACAGGCTGGTGAACATTATCGTGGGCGTGTTCCATGCGTGTGTCTTGGCTACCACCCTGCTCGTGCCGGGTGACACCTGGGCGTACTACGCTTACTTCATGACAATGGAGGCTGTGCTCATCGGCCTAATAGTGTGGCACGCGTGGAAGTGGCCTGTTCAAGCTGGGATTGTGGCAGAGGGATCATGAAGAAGCAGGTAGTCGTTTCTCTGAACACGGCGAATCATGCTGCGACTGAGTATTCCGAGAACGGACTAGAGAGTCTACCGCCTTTGCTGCTGGTTCCGGTGAGATGCTCGTACCCGAGGGGATGAGAAAAGCTTGACAGCTTGGCAGAGGTGTCCGTTCTTTGAATCGAAGCTTCAGTTGACGCTGAAGCTCGCAGTCATGGGCTTCGGAACCGTGGGCCTGTCCTTCTTCAATGTGTGGGTATCTGTGGTCTATCTATCATACTCTCTTCTGTTCTTCTTTCTTCTCATGCCGTCGAAGCACTGCAGGTACTGCTACTATGCCATCAGAGATCGCAGCGCAGATCGTAACGAGGAGAATCTCGATGCCAGACAGTTGTCCGTAGCTGAATGGAAGAAGTCGTACCTCAAGAAACACGTAGAATGTGGGAAGAGATGGGGGCTCAACCTCTTCATCCTATGGCTGGCTCCTATTGTCCTTATGGTTATTTCGTTCTTTCTGGACTTCTCGATTCTCGCGTTGGTTTCCTTGATTGGATTCATGGCAGCGCTGGGCATGATTGCGGTGGACATGAGACGTCGAGTGTGTCCGACCTGCGCTATCAGGGATGAATGCCATGCTTCCTTCTGAGATTGATGGGGTGATGGAATCGTCAGATTCACCGGAAGATATCCTTTCTATGGAGAGTAGTCCCAGATTCTGCTATAGTTCGCTTGTTTGACTGAGATCTCTGGGCACGCATGATATATGTATTCAGGCGCGATATTGAAATGAATGGGAGGAATGCCATGAGTGTTCTGCCGCTGGTTGCTGCAATCATTGCAGGATTCTTATTGTGTCTCTATCTTGGGCTATTACTGTATAGGAGCTACTTGAGGAGTTCGACTAGAATGGAGACATCAAATGGCATAAGCTCATTGGAGGAGATTACTCTTGGCGATCTGAAACAATGGATCTTCATCAGAGGCACAAATCAGGATAATCCAGTTCTGTTGTTTCTGCATGGTGGTCCTGGTGCGCCTTTGATGGGGATATCAAGCTCACGAAAATACGATGCTGAGTTGGTGAAGCATTTTACGGTAGTTCATTGGGATCAACGAGGGGCTGGCAAATCATTCTACAGCGATATTCCCGAGGATTCAATGAACCTGGATAGACTTGTTGAGGACTGTAATGAGTTGATTGACTACTTGCGAAGTAGATTTCACACTCGAAGAGTATTCATAGTGGCACATTCAGGGGGAACGCTGATAGGTATCAAGACTGCGCACAGATATCCGGAGAAGATTCATGCTTACGTAGGAGTCGCACAAGTCGTGAACGAATACGAACAACAGAAGGTATCATACAATTTCTTGCTTAATGAGGCCGAGAAATCTGGAGATTCGAAGAGGCAAGCTGCGGTAAATGCAATAGGTCCACCGCCTTATGGATCATCGAAGAAGTATCTAGAAATGGCGGGACTTGTCAGTAGATATGGAGGATTTGTGCATAGTAAGTCCATGAAGGATATCATGATCCTAGCTCTGAACTTTCTGACTTCGCCTGAATATAAGTTGTCTGAAGGAATTAGGACGTTCAGAAGCAAAGGATTTGACTTCACCATTAACGCAATGTGGGAAGAATTGAAGAACGTCAATATTTCAGAGGAGATTCAGTCTGTCAAAGTCCCCGTGTACTTCTTTGAAGGCAAATACGATGTGACTACTCCCACGGTTGTCGCTGAGAGTTTCTATGAGAATCTAGTTGCTGAAAAAGGAAAGAAGCTATTCATCTTCCAGAATTCAGGGCATATGCCTATGATGGAGGAGAAGAAGAGATACGAGGAATTACTGATTGATGTTGTCCTGAAGGAAGGTCTGACATGATCAATGGGCTATCAGGATTGTGAACCTAATATTCGGGGCTTCTACATCTTTCTGCTCGCGCTCGAGATTTCCTACAGGCAAAGAATTCCAGCTTGAATCTTCAAGCTCGGACCCTTAAACACCGTCAGATTCCGGGTCAGTATCCGAGCTACGCATACGCCACTGAGATGGCGGAGCTATACGTCGCGTCTAGCTTCTGCCTACTTCCTTCCGATACAGACGGATGGCCCTCTTGCTGGTATGCCAATCCCCTGATATCTTCAGTGCCGGAAGCTTCCCTTGCCCGGCTCGCAGGCGCAGATACTTCGCCGAGTGCCCAGACATGTCCTCGAAATGCATCAGAGGTCTCAGTTCGTCGTCTGATGTGCCGAGCTGGTCCAGCAGGTCGAGAATGGATCTGCCCATGATCTCTCTTACGAAATCGACGAGAGATGATAGATCCCCCGAATGACCGCGATCCATGCGGTCGAGGTATCGGTCTCTGTCGAGCGGAACGATATTCACCGGCGGCCAGTTGTGCCTGAGAAAGTGCAGATTCAACAGCAGTCTGCCAACTCTTCCGTTTCCGTCGCTGAACGGATGTATGGATTCGAATGTGTGGTGGAACCATGTCCCAAGGATGAAAACGTTCTCTCCTTTGACGTCCCTGCTTTCGTACTCCTTCACCATCTTCTCCGTCTCGCTAACAACTTTCTCCATTCTCGGGGGCATGTGCTTCGATCCCGTGATCCGAACGTTTACACGTCTCCACATTCCCGCGTCCTCTTTCACCCCTCTGAAGACCGCTTCGTGTAGCTCTTGGATGGTCACGAGAGTAATAGGTCGCGCTCTTAGCTGGGTGAGATCACGGAAGACCTTCTCGTGTTGCAGAGTCTCCAGGACATCTCCGATTGGCCTGTCTCCGATGCTGCGCTTCCTGATGAGCAGCACCTCGACATCGTGCCACGTGAGTGTGTTCCCTTCAATGGCATTCGTGCCCCAGGTGTTTAGAGCGCTTGCTCGTCTCCAGACATCCTCTGGAAGGTTCTCCAGGGATATCCTTGTAAGGAGGCAGTCGCGTAGCGTTGTGAGTATGCCTTCATCCATATAAATGCTATGAACGCATATATCATATATATACTTATATGCTATATGTGATTTTATGAGATTAAAGCATACGAAACGCACTCATGTTTCGCTCCTGTACGAATATCCAAATCTCAGGGCTCATGGAGCCTGATGTGATGAAGACCGATCCCGAGTGCGGTTGATTACAGAGACGCTTCTGTAACGGAGCCGAGTTATCTGCCGTCAAGAAATTCGACCTTGAATCTTCAAGCTCCGACATTTAAACACCGGTATATTCCGGGTCAATATCCGGGCCCTCGCACATTTTAATTCTAATATGTGTATTTATATTCGATCATGGGCTGTCTCAAAACCTCGTCAATATCGATTTCGTTGAGTATCCCCGAAGTGATTAAATTCAGTGACAATATCTCGAAACATCCGCGCTTCGAATGAGGCCTTTCGGCGTCAAGGCAAGAATCGTAGAAGAACCACTCTCTTATTCTGGATGGGCTAGATGGTGGAATGATGGATTTCGTTACGGTGATACTCATCGCGATCGGGTTATCCATGGATGCTTTCGCGGTGTCAATCGCCAAAGGAATATCCGTAGAGAGGAACAGAAGAAGATCAGTGATTCTACTGGCTTCTCTTTTCGGAGGGTTCCAGGGGCTGATGCCCGTAATCGGCTGGTTTGCAGGTCTAGGACTAAGGGACATGATCATGGAAGTCGATCATTGGGTCGCATTCGGTTTGCTGGGATTCATTGGCGCGAAGATGATTCATGACTCAACCAAGAGCGAAGAAGGCAAGGAGGGAGATGTTACATTATCCGTAGCGCTTGTTCTCGCAATTGCGACCAGCATAGATGCTTTGATGGTCGGTCTCAGTTTCGCATTTCTGGAGATGCCTATCTTGATTCCAGTCCTAATCATTGGGGTAGTCACCTTCACGCTATCCTACCTGGGGTTCATCTTCGGTTCGAGGATGGGTACAATCTTTGGAAGGAAGATCAAGGTCCTTGGTGGCCTTGTACTCATACTGATCGGAATACGAATCTTGATAGAGCACTTGCTTTAGACGACCGGGAGTCCATGAGCTACTCCAGTGCGTGGACCGATAGGCGCGCATCGCGGCACTCTAATCTGGCCGGCCTTGAACGGCTCATTTCCTACCAGTAAAGAACTCCACCTTGAATCTTCAAGCCCCTGCCTTAAACACCGGCAAATTCCGGGTCAATATCCCGATTCATAATCCGCCCTTTCCCCAGAACACAATTAGAATCATCAAGAGCGTTAGAAGGGCGCACCATATGGTTATTGCCCACACGGTTAGCTTCTTGGCCTTGTCCGCCTCCCACCACGCCCGAGGCCTCACCCCCTGAGCGACGAAAGTTATGACCCCCGCGAGGTTGACGCATATTAGATTTGTCGAGAAGAGAAGTATCGCGTCGACCGCCAGGTCGAAGTCACCCGAACCTATCAAGAGTCCGAAAGTCACCAGCGGAGGGAGAATAGCTACAGCCAACATTACGCCGACGAGGGCCGTGGATATGCCTATGGTGAGGAATAGCGCCCCCGCGCTTCCGGACGCCAAGGCCAATCCGACGTCACCAAGCCCGACGTTCGTCCTCGAGGCAATCTCAGGTGTTGTCGGATCCACATCGAGAGTATATCCGAAGGCCAGCGCCAGGGCGGTAGTGAGCACGATGCCCACAGCCAGGGTTCTCAAGGATAATCTTGCCAATTTGGCATCCGCAAGGGTGGTTGCCAGAGAAAGCGCCATGTTGGGTCCGAGCAGCGGCGCGATAACCATCGCACCGATTATCACCGCGACGTTGTCCTTCACAAGTCCTATCGACGCTACGATTACCGATAGCGCGACGGTGACGAGATACACCTTTGTGAGTTTCGATGTATCGCCGACGCCAACGTACAGCTCCTCGCGGTTTATCCTGCCGACCTTCGAATTCTGTTCCTTCTCCTTGTCGTTCCCATTATCTCCTTCCTGATCTCCATCCTTTTGCCTCGGCAAAATAGCGGCAATCGGATGCAAGATGACTCTGAAACAATCGATCCCCGCGAAGCGTACATCCAAGGCGTCCATGAGTGCCTCGCTCTCTTCGGACGATATCAGCACTCGGGACATCGTGCGCTTCTCCGAGACCTTGAGATGCCATATCTCCTCGATCTTCATGTCTTCGACTACTTGTTCGACAATCTCCTCGTTGCCAGTCGGCAGGATTATCTCCGCCAATCGAAGAGCCATTTTGAGCCCTCATCGAATTGGCGTCCCCTCCTATTACTCCTTCGTTGCCGGAAACAACAAAAGGACGATGGCAGAGTGCCGATTCAACGCATACGGGCTTAGGTTGCACCTGGGCGTCTGAAGTCATTCATCACATCAACAATCCAGATGCCGTGGATCGATCGACAAGCTCGGCCCAATCTTTACCATCAAAGAATTCACTATTTGACGCCTCATGTCTGCCATTGAAGAATTATAGCTCCCATGTTTGACCACCTTCAAATTCGGGGTCAATATCCGGGCCCTCGCGAAAGGATAATGACGGATGGAATTGACAGCTATCGCCATTCTGGCTGAGTCGACAGCGCCGCTCTCTGCGCTGGGTTATATATATATGTCCAGAAACTATCATCGCGGCCAAGGCTCGGGTTTGTTCCATGAGCTCGCCTGGAAGGACTGAGAGATGGTCTCTGTTTGCATGCTTACAGAGTTGGAGAGCTATAGAAAGCTGATTCCGTTCAAGAACCCTGGCGGAATGGGCACTAACGCCCCCATGGTGGCGAATGAGCTGGAGAGACTCGGATGTCGGGTCGTCTTCAACGATCCAGATTCAGACTACGACGTGCTCCACGTTCACAGCCCTCTTCCGAATTCCTTCATGTGGGCGCTGAGGAGGAAGATAGCTGGGAAACCGCTGGTGGTCCACGGAAGGCACCTTCCAGAACTCATCAAGGGAGGGTTCAAGGGAGGCGACCTGTTCTACCCGTTCGTCCGAAGATACTCGACCTTGTTCTACAACATGGGGGACGTCGTGCTCGGAGCGACCCCGTACGTTGCCAAATCGCTCTCCAGAGACGGCGTTCGAGGACCGTTCAGAACGATACCCAATGGCATAAACCGCGAGGTGTTCGTGCGCGATGCGAGCAGGGGACAGGAATTCAGGAAAAGCATGGGCGTAGGTGAGGATCAGAGACTCGTAGTCAGCGTGGGGCTGCGAATACCGAGAAAGGGCGTTGACACATTCGTCAATGTCGCCTCGAAGCTTGCCCACAGGAAGGATATCGTCTTCGTCTGGGTAGGGGCTTCGGAGGTGCTACTGGAGGACGCGATTCAGACCTCCCTGCCCACTAATGTACTCTTCCCTGGCCATGTCCCGTTCGACCGTATCGTGGAAGTGTACTCCGCCGCCGACGTCTTCATGTTCCCGACTAAGGCCGAGAGCTACGGCAACGTGATGCTTGAGGCCGCAAGCTGTGGCTGCCCCCTGTTGATAAGAGACATCCCGGTCTACGAGGACTGGGTGGTCGACGGGACGCACTGCATCAAGAGCAGGACGGACGACGAGTTCGCGACTAGCCTTGAGAGATTGCTCGACGACGAAGCACTCAGAAGGCGAATGGTCGATGGGGCTATGAAACTAGCAGAAGAGCATGACATCAGGATCACCGCAAGGATGCTGAAGGAACTCTACGAGGAGTTGGCAGAGGGGAGGCTCATGTCTTGATCGGCGAGGAAATAATCGACACCTTCGCGTCCCTCGGCGATGTCGGGATGATCCTCGCGCTTGTCGCGATCATACTCATTGATGGAACGGGCGTGCCGACACTGCCTGAGGTCTGGATGGTCTGGATATTCGGCGTTCATTTCGATTCGGTCGGATGGGCCGCCCTGATCATAATCGTTGCGAGCATCGCGAGTCTCGGAGGCAACTTCATACTCTACTCCATCGTCAGGTTCGTCGGCATGCCCAGGAGAATCCAGAAGGCCATGCGGAAATACACAGACTTCCTGATAGTAAGCGACGAGCGACTCCTTCTGCTGAACAGAGTCGCACCGCTGGTGCCTTACACGGGAGCCTTCATGGCGGTCTGCAAGTGGAACCTGCGCAAATGCGTGATGTATCTCATCACAGGAGCGCTTGCGAAGTCGACGGCCGTGGTAGCGCTGGCATGGCTCAGCTACGACACGCTAAGACAGGATATCGCACCATGGGTTGCGCTGATCGCCGTGGCCGTCGTGCTATTGGTCAGCATCGTCGCATCGGTAGTCTACAAGCGAAAAATCGGCATCGGGGGGGGAGCGCAACGATCTCAGTCGTGATTCCAACATACAACGAGAAGCCGAACCTGCAGGAGCTCGTCAGCAGAATCGATGACGCCTGCAAGGGGGCGAGCATAGATGCCGAGATCGTGATAGTCGACGACAACAGCCCGGACGGGACGGGCGCCCACGCCGAGGAACTTGGAAAAGAGTACAACGTGAAAGTCGTGCACCGATCCGGGAAACTGGGACTGTCTACAGCAGTCATGGAAGGTTTCGAAGCGGCATCCGGGGACACCCTGGTGGTCATGGATGCGGACCTGAGCCATCCGCCGGAAAAGATACCGGAGATGGTGCGCAAGATCGAATCGGACGAGGCGCAGATGGTCGTCGGCAGCCGCTACGCCAAAGGAGGCGCTGTCGAGAACTGGCCCATCCACCGACGGATCATATCTAAGTGCGCTACACTCCTCGCACGCGGGCTCACGAAGGTGAAGGATCCGATGTCCGGCTTCTTCGCGCTGAGGAGGTCGGTCATCGACGGTGTGGAGCTCAATCCCATCGGCTACAAGATCGGCCTCGAGATACTCGTGAAGGGAAAGTACGACTCGGCCGCTGAGGTGCCGATAACTTTCGCCGACAGGAAGGCCGGCAAGAGCAAGCTGGGCGCATCCGTCTACCTGAAGTACATAGACCATTGCATCCGACTCTACGAGCACAAGAAGCCCTGGCTCGCGCGGTACGTCAAATTCACGTTCATAGGCGGCATAGGCACGGTGATCAACCTCGCCATCCTCTGGACGGCCGTCGAGGTATTCTTCGCCCATTACCTCTGGGCGGCTGTGCTGGCGTTCGTAGTGGCCGACACGAACAACTTCATATGGAACAGGTGGTGGACATTCAGGTCGAAGGGGAAGGTCCACATCCAGTACTCCCAGTTCCTCCTCGTGAGCATCAACGGGCTGATGCTGAATCTCATATTCCTCAAAACGATCGTCGAGGACCTCATGCCCGCCCTTGGGATCGGGGAGGACAGAGCGAGCGTCTTCCTCGTGGTCGCACAGGTCATCGCCATATTCCTGGTCAGCATATTCAACTTCATAGCGAACTCCCTCTGGACATTCAGCGATGACACCTGAGCGACCATAAGGGTTCGGCACGTACGTGGGCGGGACCGCCTACGCGGTAACGTCCCTAACGTAAAACGAGACGGGATCGATGCCGTCCTGGTAGAGGTCGAGAACCGCGCTGCCCTCAGGTATGACACGCTCTGGAACCACAAGGGTGTAGTTGTGGGATTCAAGGAACGACGGGAACTCCTCGAAGTCGTTCAGGTGATAACATATGACGACCACCGCCACGTCGTACTCCGTCACCGCCTGGCACAGTCGCTCCAGAGTTAGTCCGGGATATTGTCGCTCAGCCACGTTGACCACCTCCGGCGGGGTCATACGTCCGGCGTACGCCGCGATTAACGGGTCGCCACATATCACGTAGTCGTCCTCGGATGAATGCTGGGCAACTAGCTCGCTCCATATGACCTGCGAGGGCTCGCCCTGGGCCACAAGACCGTATGTCGAAAGGCCACCCGAGACCACGATTGAGATGACGAAAGCGGGAATCGCCACCCTCCGAGCATACCTCCATTTCGATTCATTCACCTTGGATATGCTCTCCGTCGACGCCTTTTTAGCTTCAATCGATTTCCCGATTACCACGCCTGCCAGAATTGCGAGGGCGGGGCCTGCGATCACCACATGGTGCAGGAACACCAGCGGTTGCACGACCATGAACGCGAGGACGACGAATGTGGTTGTCAGGAGGAGGCGCTCCCTCGGGCCACGCCTCCACAGGCGGTTCGCGTAGGCGAGAGGCAGCACGAGGGCCAGGTTCAGGCCGAAATAGGCGAGCAGTGATAGCTTCAGGAAGGCGTCGAACTCCCTGTGGCCTTGGTCGAACATCATCCCCTGGATCATGTCGGAGGCGCCAAGCAGGAGCATGAGGATGATCAGTGGCAACGCAGCCAATGACGCGACCATAGTAATCTCCATCAACGCTGTCTTTCGGGACAACCTCCCCTTCAGCATCTCAATGACGATGAACACGAGTATGGCCAACAGGGCGAGCCCACCGATGAGTTTTATCGAACAGGCGATCCCTGCGAGAACGCCTGCCAGCGCGAGCACCGCCATGTTCCTCCGTTCCATGTGCAATATGAACACTGCCAGCGAGAACGCCAGGAACGATGCGGACATCGCATCGAGCGAGAACAGCCTCGACTCCCGGACCAGGGCGAAATCCACGGCGAGCAACGCTCCCGTGACAATCATGGCATAGTTACCGCCGATCCGGCGCGAGACGAACATGCAGCAGGCGACCGCGGCGAGCGACAGCATTGCGGTGAGAGCCCGCAGCGACACGACGTCCCCTCCGAACAGGGAACCGACGATGAACGCCAGGGGTGCCTGGTCGCATGGAAGCTCGGAATAGAGGGCGTCTCCATGGTCCACCATCAGCACCCTCTCGATCATCACGCCTTCGTCGACGCCGTTGTTGGAGTAGCTCCAGCCAATATTGGCGAACCTGAGGATGGCAGCGGCGATAAGAATGCACAGCGTAGCGATGACGACCCAATGTCGACGCGTCGCTTTGACGACGATTGCCCACGACGAGATGCGGACCGACCCTCCTCTTGTCCAGGCGAAGGGTATGGATAGTTCTTGATACTACCGCAGAGGCGCCGAGGCTACAGAAGCTCCTGGAACTCCTTCACGAGGTCTGGATGCTTCTTCTCCACGGCCTTCAGAATGGCGAAGGTGGACATATGCTCCACACCCACCTCGTTGAGGGTCACGATGACCTTGTCGAAGGTTTCATCTGATAGCGTTACGAGCTTCTCCTTCGCCATCCAGTTACGGTAGAGATGGTCCTCGATAAGGTCGCGCCATCCGTTCTCGTAGCGCTGAAGGAACTTCGCGCTGAAGTCATCCTCCTCCGTCGCCTGCGCCAGCACCTCACCGGCGACCTTGCCCGCCTTGCAGCTGTTCGATATGCCCCCACCCGTTATCGGGTCGATCTGCCTCGCGGAGTCGCCGACCAGAAGCAGGCCGTCGGTGACCGTCTGGTCTATCGGGGCACAGACAGAGACCGCTCCGCTCACCACTTCGAGCGGACGGCCCTTCTTCAGGCCCGGGTGCTTCTCGATGAAGCGGTCGAGATATCCTTTCACCTCGCCTGGCTCATTCAGCTTCGACAGCTGGACGCCCAGGCCGACATTGGCTGTGTCCTCGTCCTTCGGGAACATCCACACATATCCGCCGGGGGCGACGCTGCCGAGGAAGAACTGGCAGTACTCGTGCTCCTGCTGTATGTTCGTGAGTCTGTACTGGAGACAGGTCGTCACATCCTTCGCGGCAAGGCTGGTGTCAATCCCCGCCCAGCGGCCGACCTGGGATTCGAAACCGTCCGCACCGACGACACATCCGCACCGGACCTCGCGCGTCTCGCCGTACGACCGGATCTTCACACCCGTGACCTTTCCGTCCTCCATCAGGAGCCCAGTTGCCGAGGTCTTGAGCATCAGATCGGCCCCGGCCTTAACGGCGTTCTTGACTACCAGCTTGTCGAAGAACACGCGGTCCAGGACTATTCCCACCTCGTTCCCCGCCATCTTCTCTGACAGGTAGAACGGCGTCCCGTTGGGCGATATTATCTTCGCTCCCTTAACCTCGCACGCA
The DNA here is from genome assembly GCA_020696395.1 of Thermoplasmata archaeon. Lineage (GTDB taxonomy): Archaea > Thermoplasmatota > Thermoplasmata > UBA10834 > UBA10834 > UBA10834. The sequence continues at coordinate 12,975 of JAEHCN010000022.1, forward strand.
ACGCTCTTGGAGTCGAGCTTCAGGTCCACCGAGTCGAGCCACGCACGGGATATCCCTTCCCCGCAACGCACTGGAGAGCCGATCTCCTGCCGCTTCTCCACCATGAGGACGCGCGCACCGTTCTGGGCGGCCCACCGCGCAGTCGACGCGCCGGCCGGCCCGGCCCCGACGACCACGATATCGTAATCGTTCATATCAGCCCCCTCCAATTGTCGAGATGGCGCCTACGGGGCATACCTTGACGCACCTCTTGCAGAGCGTGCAACCGTCGCCGAACTCGAGCAGGACCTCGTTGAGGAAGATCGCGTTCGCAGGGCACGACCCGACGCACGCTCCGCAGTGGAGGCACTTTGCTATGTCGACCCCAAGCTCATCTAACTGGTCTTTGGCCAATGAACCCACCTCATGTGCACTCGTCACCATGTCTGCGTCTCCACTCCTCCAACGGTATGGAGAACTTCTTCTCGACCTCCGTCCTGTAGACAGGGCCCGAGTTGTAGGCGCAGAACGGGATTATCATTCCGTCGGGAGTCGCGTAGTGTATCATGCACCTCTTGACGCGTTCGATGTCGTAATTGTACGAGTCCATGAAATGCATCGCACCCACATACATCATCTGCCAGCTGAACTTGGAGAGTTCCGATTTCGTCTCCTCGGAGAGCACCCCCTTGAGAGATTTCAGGAACTGCGTCGAGCTCAGGCCTTCGGGGAGCTCGTCCTTTCTCAGGTACTTCTTCAGAAGGGCGAACGCCTTGACCTTGCTCAACGCTTTCACCATCTTGCCCTCCGTATTCTTGGCCAGCTCGTACATCTCATGGAAGAGCGGCTCGACATCCACGAATCTCGTCACCGGGACGATGTTGTCCGGACTTTTGACGAACATGTATGTCGCGATGCCGCAATGGACGTGAGTCGTGAGCGTGACCTTCCTGTAGCCGTACAACGCCTGCCAGAGCTCGGAGATCGCCGAAACGGTCGGCACAGGGTACCAGTCGGTCACCTTGATCTTCCCTCCGGACTGCGTCTCCATGTCCTTCGCGAGGTCGGGCAGCGTGTACCTCCCCTTCTCCAACTCCTCGCTGCTGCACCTTCCCGTGAAGGCGACGGGTTGGAAGTTGACGCCCCTGATCACGTCCATGTTCTCCAGGGCGAAGCGGAGTATCGGCCATACCTGGTCGTCGTTGATGCCTCTGACGATCGTCGGGACGAGCACTACGGACGAGTGGTTCTCGACCTTTCTGAAGTTCTCGATCACTTTGTTCTTGGTTTCGAGAAGGTCTCTTCCTCGAGCACGCGTATAGATCTCGGATCTGAGACCGTCGAACTGAAGATAGAGAGTGTTCAAGCCTGCGTCGCTTGCCTCCCTGCAGAACTCGACGCTCTGAGCGAACTTGATGCCGTTGGTCGCCGCCTGTACCTGGGCGAAACCCATTTCCTTAGCAGCCGCGATGATGTCGATGAATCTCGGATGGATTGTCGGTTCTCCCCCGGAGAACTGCACGGCAGGGCACGGCACGGGCCTCTCGTCCCTGACGAGCTTGAGCATCTTCATGACCGTGTCGAAATCCGGTTCGAACACGTATCCAGCTGCATTGGCGTTCGCGAAGCATATCGGGCATCTGAGGTTGCAGCGGTTCGTGAGGTCGACGTTGGCAAGCCCCGTGTGGCTGAGGTGAAGGTCGCAGAGTCCGCAATCGAACGGGCACTGCTTCGCGTCCTTGATCGCTGGGCTCTCGACGCCTATCCCATCCCTGGCCCAGGACTCCACGCGTAGGTACATCTCGACGTCGGACCAGACCACATCTCTGAAGTCCCCGTGTTCGGGGCAGGTCTTCTCCATGACGACCTTGCCGTCCTTCTCCCTCAGCGTGGCCTTGATGACCTTCAGGCACTCGGGACACAGACTCTCCGTGGTCTTCGGAAGACCGTGAGGTATGGCACTCTCTCTGGTAAGCATGAGTGATCCCAATCCTTGTACGATAATTCTTACAGATTGACTTATATGTTATGTAGCCGATATCGCTACAAATGGACCTGAAATCGTTGGCCTCGTTCGCCAGGAAGGACGTCGACACTCTGTTGAGAGAGTACGCCGAGGTTGCTGGAACACTCTCGAGGCTCGGCCTCTCTGAGTACGAGTCCAAAGCGTACATCGCCCTGGTCGCCGCGGGGCCCACATCTCCGACTTTTGTAGCGAAGATCGCACAGATTCCACGGACATCGGCGTACAAGACCCTCGAGAGCCTCGAATCGAAGGGCTACGCCCGGTCCAAAGCAGAGCGGCCGCGGACGTTCGCAGCCGTCGACCCTTCGGAGCTGGGGGAGGCATTGGCGACGGAGGTGCGTGAGACATTCCAGAAGATCGAATCCGTCAAGGACGTCCTGTCCGAACGAGGGATTCCTCAGCAGGTCTACACCATCCTCGGAAAGGACAGGGTCTTGGAGAAGATCGGTGAGATGATGGACAAGTCAGAACACAGCTTCGTCATCTCCTCCCCGTCGATAGCGGAGTTCAGGCGCAAGCTCAGCAAGAGGTTCACGAACGCATTCTCGAGGGGGGTGGAGGTCACCGTGATAACCAGCCCTTTCGTGAAGGTCCCGAAGATGGCGACTTCGGTCCGGAGGAAGGGATTGATCGCCACAGACGTCATATCCGACGGGAAGACAGCACTCCTTGCTGCGCCGGACCTCTCCGCGTGTGGCTACACGGATAACGAGACCCTCTCATCTCATCTGCAGGAGTTCCTGCGGATCATGAGCGAGAGCGAGGGTTGAATCCCCAGGAGGACCTGCGTTCCTTCTTCGTCTCCGCCTTGATTATCGTGCGTAACAGGAACGGGGCGTACAACGTGGTGGCGATCGAGACGAGGACTATGATTGAATACGTCTCCGGGCCGATCGTCCCCATGCCGAAACCGATCATAGCCACCACGATACCGACCTCACCTCTCGGCACCATGCCCGCGCCGACGATCATGGCCGTCTTCTCGCCTCTGGTGGCGGCTCCGGCGGCGCATGGCCCCAACTTGCTCACGATCGCGACGACCGTGAGCACGATGGCAAGAGGTGCCACGCTCGTGATGTCAGATAGATCCACCTTCGCACCCATGACCACGAAGAAGAACGGCACCAGCAACACGTTCAGGGGTTTGAACTTGTGCTCAAGCTCGTATGTGTCCTTGGTATCGGAGAATATGAGCCCCGCGAAGAAGGCGCCGATGATGGCTGCGAGGCCGAAGAAGGAGGCCAACGCCGACAGGCCGAAGACGACCACCAGGATGATCACGAACGGGGCCTCCTTCTGCACGAGCTTGTCAAGCCAGTTGTCCCTCGCGAAGGCGTGGGTCTTGTAGTGTATCGCCCAGCTACCGTCCACGGCACGGTCGTGCCTGATCTCTCTCTTTCCGGAGGCGTACCGGACCATCCTCGTCCCGAGTATGGTAACGATCGCGACGAAGCACACGGCCTCCGCAATGACGATTATCACATCGACGCTGCCGAGCGAACTCCCGGCCGCTGTGCCGCTCACGAGGGTGAGGACGATCATCGCGAGTATGTCGTCGACAACGGCCGCACCCAGTATGATCTTCGCTTCGGTCGACCTTATCATACCTAGGTCCTGAAGCACCCTGGCGGTTATTCCCACACTCGTTGCGACGAGAGCGGCCCCGATGAACATCGCTTCCGTTGATTCGAAGCCTAGAAGGAGTGAGACGTAGTATCCGAGCACGAACGGAGCTGCGACGCCCAGAGCCGCCACCGACCCAGCGACGATGCCGACCTTCTTCAACTCTGACAGCTTCGTCTCCATCCCGACGGAGAACAACAGGAAGGTGGCTCCGAGCTGAGCCAGCACATCGAAGAACGAGTGCTCCGCGGTGATCAGGTTGAAGAGTGTCGGGCCCAGTATGACTCCGGCCATGAGCTCGCCCGTAACCGCAGGGAGCTTCATCCTCTCCATTATCTCGCCGCCTATCTTGGCCGCGAGAAAGGCGATGAAAATCAAGACCAGGGTCTCTTCAGTCTCCACTGCATCCCATCCGATGGGTCGAATGCACTAGTCGATATAAGAATTTGAGCCCAGCGGAGGCATGCTGCATGTAACTGCAACTGATTACCTAGGCTGATGGGATGCCGTCGACAGGATGGCTGTGAGCAGTGGCCTTGAGGAGTCTGGAGCAGGCAGGAGACCGAGACGCAAGCTGGGAGGAGACCAGGCGGCGCAGGTGTCGTTCTCCGTGATAGCGACCGTCTTGCTGCTGTCTACGGTCGCCGCGGGGGCATACCTCGCGAAGAGGGAGATCGATGACCTATCGGCTGCGCGAAGAGACCGACTGTTGGAGGAGATGGAAGCCTCTGTCGCGGACATAGTGCTTGAACTGTCCCTCTGCGCCGCGGCTCGGGCGCAGAGGATCGTGTCCGGCTGGGACTCGTTCCCTGTGAACAACACCGAGGTGTCAGATGGGTTCTCAGAGACTATGGACGAGTACATCCGCTCGTCATTCCCGAGACAGAGTGCCACGTTCGGCCACAGAGTCTGCAACTGGACGGGCGGGCTGTTCTTCATCGAGATGAACACACTCGACCTGATCTCATCGGATGCCTGCAGGACCTCGTCGATCGAGCTGGAAGGGACTCAGATGGAATACGACGAGATCCCGCCGGCTGGAGTCGAGGTCCTCAGCGAGCGGAGCGTGACGCCATACTATATCGCGGTGGGCAACTTCACGGTAATCGTCTCGAACGGCGGGGACAGCATCACCAAGACGGCGTCCTTTGACAGACCCGTCATCTCAGCCCTTCCGTTCGTCGAGTCACAGCTCAGGGCATTCGAGTCCGCCGCGATCGGGGAGATGTCGGACCTCGGGAGACTCGTATCCTACATGCTCACGACGCTCGCTCAGCTCAGGGTTCTGGAGGGTTACGGGTCGCCCATGTACTCGGGCGGGTTCGAGAGCGAGGACATAGTCACGCCGGACGATGTCTACAAGGCTACGCTAGTAGGCCTCGTGTTGGAGCAGGCGCGGCTGTTCAGAGACATAGACGAGGAGTACGCGGCGCAGGTCGCGGAGGAGTGCGAGGGAGGCGACCTCGGGTTGAAGGCGATACTCGGCACCTCGGCTAGATACGCCGATGCGGGGGAGCTGTTCCTATGGTTCCTCGGCAGGACGGAGCACGAGCTGGACCCGACTATGGTCGTGGCGCATGCGGTGAACGGGATGGCCGACCAGTTGACGGTGAAGATCCTGGAGTATTCCGGATGGCTCGGCGTGCTGGACGCGGCGGACAGCGTCCTCCAGGCCGCCGCAGGCTCGCTCGACTCGCTCATAGCCTACCTGACGGGTGAAGACAAGGCGCAGAAGGCGGTTACGTCATGGATCGAGAACGCGATGCGCTCTATGTCGGTCAACCCGCAGGTGTATCTGGAGCTCTTCTCGCCGCCAGCGGATTGTTGGGTCTTCGTTCCCGAGAGGACCTACTTCGTCCAGGACGTCTCAGGTGACCTCCACCCCGTATGGGTAGGCAACTACACCGCGGCGATCGACCTGCCCGTCTACGACCTCACGGAGGCCGCGGCATGGGGAGGCTTCTATGACGAGTTCAAGGAGCACCAGCAGACCGCGCGAGGGCTGATATACGACAGCATCCGCAGGTTCGCGTACGATGTGGCGTCCATGACCGGCTACGAACTCGACAGGTTCGTGATAGACCCGTTCGACGAGCACGACATCTTCTCGTCTCTGGCATCGGCTTCAGGAGATGTCTCGCTCAAGCTGGATACCGCTCGGCTGTCTGAGGCCGTGAAGGTGCTGCCCATGTTCTCCGCGCAGTACGACATGGTGACTGCGCTGTCGCAGTTCGCGACGGACAACATGCCGAGCCTCTTCGGGCAGGGCGTGGTAGAGGCCGCTTACTCGGACCTCGCCTTCACCCTCCTGGCAGATGCTAGATATCCTTACATCCAGGACCTGGTCGTCCCGGTCGAACAGCAGCTGGCCGACATCGTCCGAACGGATGTCGAGTTGGACTTCTCGTGGGGAGTCGCCTCCGGGGTATCCGATCATGTGCGATCCGCAGAACTCGTGTACATGAGACGGTTCCTAGACACCCTCAACACATCGGTGACCACCAGCGACGATGGGTTCGCCGGACCGCTGGTGGACGGGTTGGCCACGCTTCTCGTCGCGGGGAGCGAAAGTACTCCGGGCATCGCCCAACTAGTCGAGACGCTCCTGACGGAATCGGCGGGAGCGGTCGTCGCACAGCGGTCCATCGCAGGGCAGAAACACACGGTATATCTGGACGTTGCAGGCGACTTCAGCTTCTGGGAGGGAGATCTCTCCTCAGCCGAAGAGAACGGCTCGGTCCTTACGGAGTCCGTATCCGTGGAGGTGACGGACAGGCTGGACCCGATGAAAGTCGTCCCATACTCACCCGAGCTCGGATACGACGATCTCCGCAACCTCGTGCCATGCGACGAGATGTTGGTCCAGGTCCGAGCCCCCTGGGATTTCGATACAGAGCGGTCGGACTATCCCAACACACACTTCACTTCGATCGCCGCTGTCACAGCGACCCCATACTCGACACAGTGGACCGTCTCGGCTCGCGGAGACCTCCAGCTCACTGTGACGGCAGAAGGAACGACGCTGGACAGCGTCTACAGCGACGGCCCGACCACATCGATGAGGTCGATCAGGGTAGACCTTTGCCTACCGATCGTCGTGCACTCGGCCTCGCCACTCGCGGGTGTGGAGTACAACCCGACGAACACCGCGCTATCTGACGCGGTCGCCGCAGCGCGCGCCTTCTGCGATATCGTCTGGGAGAAGCTCGAGCCAGTGGTCGGATGGGTGAAGAGGGGGCTCGACCGCATCGTGTGGTTCCTGCAGGACTTCTTCGACGCGATGAACAGCTTCGCGACGCGTCTTGTCAGGTGTCTCGCAACTGGCGTGCAGACGCTCGTGGAGACGCTCCAGGAGTACATAGGCAAGTTCGCGGACTCGGTTCTCGGCAAGGCGGTCAAGCTGCTGATAGACATCACAGGGACCGTGGAGGTGCGGATCTCGCTGTACGGCTTCACTATCATAATCCAGACCAACCTTCCGGACCTGCTCTTCAAGGGGAGCAAAGACCTCCTCCGGATAATGGTGCACACCCGGCTGCTCGGTCCGGGGCTCACTTTCGGTGTTAGGGTGGCGCAACTCTCGGATGGCAGGCACGACCTGATAGTGAACGGGACCATCGTGACGGATGATTTCACCGCGGAGGTCGTGATAGACCCGTTGATGCAGGTCAAGAGACGGCTGGTGGAGCTCCATCTGATCGCCAAGACATGGAGGCTCGACCTGACGATACCGGAGGTCGAGCCCTACGACCAGGCGCAGGTCAGCACCTCGGACCTCCCTGGCGTGGGTGCGTTCCTGTCGAACATACCGCTCCCCATGCTCGGCCTCTCAGCCTCAGTGGAGCTCGGCATGCGAATCAAGTACTCCCCGCCGTTTCCGACGACGGTTGTTGTCAACGAATTCGAGGCCAACCCAGCCGGGGAAGACGACGGGAGGGAGTGGGTGGAACTATACAACCCGCTTGCCGAGCCCGTCGTGTTGGACGGATGGGCGGTCGAGACGACCCACGGAGGCACATGCTCCATGCAGCTGGATGGAGCCATCGCCCCAGGCGGATATGTCGTGTTCGTGTTCCCCGACACCTCGATCGATAACGGTCAGACAGGGGAGCCGTTCAACGACGGCGACTCCCTGGTCCTGGTCGACCAGGGGGGGCGGGTCGTCGATGTGACGCCCACCCTGAGCGATACGGCGAACGACGGCAGGTCCTACCAGCGCAATTGGGACGGAGGACCGAAATGGTACCTGAGGCCAGCCACGATGGCGGATTCGAACGGTGTGCCTGTGTTCCTCGCGACTGCCGACTACATGGCCAAGGCGCTCTTCGAGGCGGTGAGGGAGGCCTTCGCCGAGACTAAGACCGCGGAGGTGTTCGCCTCCGTCGAGTTCCTAAAGCTGCTGGGTCGGAGGGTGATAGAGAACTTCATCGACAACTTGCTGGACATCATCAAGGAGGTCGTGCATGAGGTCATCTTCTACCTCGAGGTGAAGCTCAGCGACGCGACGGGCGCCGCCGGCGCGGGTCTTAGGCTGTCTTTCGTGATCAAGGGCGAGGCGATCGCGGAGCTGCTCAAATGGCTGGTCAAGAGCCTGGCGACATACATCGTCAACTTGGGGAGGATGAGCAACCCGATAGAGTACCCACCGAACCCGGACGGCTTCTTCGCGAACCTGCACCTCAGGCTCGAGGTGTTCTTCTCCGTTGGCATGCCGAAGATGCTGAAGGCGCTGGGAGGGCGGGTCGACGAGTCGGTCGAGGTCTCCGCTACGGCATCTATCGCCCCCAACCTGCCAGCGATAGGCAGGCTGTTCGGCAGGGACTGGGGGAGCTGGGGCGTGGACTTCGGGCTGTGCCTCGAAGGCATCCCCAGAGAGGTCATCGGCAGCTTGATGCTGAGGGAATCCGGCGACACCGTCGATGTCTGGCTCGTGAAGGCCAGGGCGTACGGCGTGTGAGCCACGTTCGAAACACATAAATGCCGAATCGGCATCAGTATTCCGAATTCAGATGGACGCTCTGACCCAGTCGCTTATGGACAGCTTCAACGCGCTCCTCGAGTCCGTGTGGTTCGAGTTGACGTTCCTCGTAGTGGTCGCGCTGTTCGCTGGCTTCCTTTTCGCTAGGTTCGGCCAGCCCAAGGTGATAGGGTACATCCTGATCGGAGTGGTGATCGGTCCCAGCCTGCTCGGCATCATAGGCCCGTCCGGGGACCCGGGAGACGGGGTAACCAGCGGCGTCTCGCCCCTCCCCGAGACGATCATGATGCTAGCCGAGCTGGGGGCCCTGGTCCTCCTGTTTATGGTCGGCCTGGAGTGCGACCTAAGGAAGATATACACGCGCATGTCGGTGAGCATAGCCATCGGTGGAGTGATAGTCCCCTGGGCCGGCGGCTTCGGTGTAGCGTACCTGGCGGGTTTCGAAATCGAGGCCGTGTTCATCGGGGCGACGCTGGTGGCAACGAGCGTCGCCGTGACGGCGAGTGTAATGTCCGAGATGGGATTGGTGGGGAAACACATCTCGAACGCCATCGTCGGCGCGGCAGTTGTGGACGACATACTTGGCATGGTGGTCCTCTCGGTCGCCAAAGGTATGGGAACAGGAGGCGGCTTCGACGCCCTGGGTCTCATGCTCCTCGTCATCGGGGCCGTCGTGTTCGTCGTCGGCGGCGCGTGGATAGGCACGAGGTTCCTCGTCAGGCTGGTCTTCAACGTCCAGATAAGAGGTTTCAAGAGGAAGCTCCCCCTCAGCGGCTTCACACTCGCCCTCGCAATCGCTTTCCTGTACGCCTTCGTCAGCGAGCTGATAGGCATATCTGCCATCGTCGGAGCGTTCGTCGCGGGGACCATATTCGCAGGGTCCGCCCTGAGGGACGGCATAAAGAAGGGTACGCAGTACTTGGAGGCGCTATTCGTCCCGCTGTTCTTCGTCTCGCTGGGCGTCGTCGTGGACTTAGGGGCGATGTGGAACACCATCATCCTCGGCGTGAGCCTGACAGCCGTGGCTATAGTGACGAAGGTCGTCGGTTGCGGGCTTCCTGCGTGGTTGAGCGGCATGAGCAAGTGGGACTCGCTCGCTGTGGGCGTAGGCATGGCACCCAGGCTCGAGGTGGCGCTCATCATAGCCTATTACGGCCTGTCCACGCAGTTGATTGGGGTCGACCTGTACTCGGTCGTAGTGTTCATGGGGCTGGTCACGGCGATGGTGTCAGCGCCCCTTCTGAAAATCGTACTCACACGTGGCGGGCACAAACTGGAAGGCATCTGAGCTTGAGTTCTAGAAACATGCGGCTTGTCGATGCCTAAGTCTCGACTTCTGCGCAGCCTTCCGAATGGCCCCTGCCGTTGAGTTCAGCGCCGCCCTCT
>JAEHCN010000082.1 GCA_020696395.1 Thermoplasmata archaeon
ATCCTGGAGATCGGGACGGACATGTCGTCGGCCAGCGCGACTGAGACATAATCCTCGCCGTACCTGCTGAGTGATGGAAGGATGGCCTTCCTTGCCTGTGTCCATCCGTTTATCTTCTTCTTGTCGGCCGACGCCTCGGTCGAGAACGCCCCGCTCTTGCGGGCTATCTCCTCGACGATCTTCATCTCATCTTCCACCGCCGCTGGGTGTCCGTCGACCTCTATCATGCATATCGCCTCGCAGTCCGGGAGGCCGACGTCCATGCACTTGTTGACCGCCTTGATCGTAACGGAGTCCATCAGCTCGATCGCGGACGGCAGAAGCGGTCTCGCGATGATGCTGGAGACGCACCTCCCGGCGTCCACTAGCGAATTGAACGCTGCGATGGTCATCGCAGAAGCCCTCGGCTTCACCGCGAACCTGAGTGTCACCGCGGTGATGACCCCCAAGGTCCCCTCGCTCCCGACCATCAGCCTGTCGAGCTGGTACCCCGACGAGTTCTTCAGAGTCCGGGTGCCGGTGTGGATCACCTCCCCAGTCGGCAGGACCACCTCCAGGCCGAGCACGTAGTCCCTGGTCGCGCCGTATTTTATCGCCCTCATGCCGGAGGCGTTGGTCGCGACCATCCCGCCGATGGTGCACGCCTCGGCACTGCCGGGCGTGGTCGGGAACCAGAAGCCCCGCTTGCTCAGCTCGCCGTTGAGATGGTCGTATATTACACCGGGCTCGACGACACAGTACAGGTCCTCCACGCGCATCTCCGTGATCTTGTTCATCGCCGTCAGGTCGAGGACGATCCCGCCCTTGAGGGGGACGGTGTGGCCGCACATCGCGGTCCCGGCGCCCCTGGGTACGATGGGCGTGAGGGTCCTGTTGGCGAGGGTGACGATCGCGGACACCTGCTCTGTGGTCGTCGGCCTGACCACGATGTCAGGCGTCGCGTGATGGATCGAAGCATCGAAGCCATAGACGTAGAGGTCCGCGATATCCGTGGAGTACCCGCCCTTGCCGACGATGCCATCTATCTCCTCTACGATCTCCTGCTTCATTTGAACCGGGGACCGCCAATGCTCCTTGCGGATAAAATCATTTTCACTGAATCCCGAGCCGGAGAGCAAGCAATAAGTACATCCTTCAAGATGGTTCGACGGGTAGTTGCAGATGCTCAAGGTCATCACGTTCGGCCCTCCGAACGCAGGGAAGGGCACGCAGGCCCAGAAACTCTCGGAGAGGTACGGCATCCCTCAGATTGCCACGGGCGATCTTCTCAGGGAGGCCGTGGCGAGGCAGACGCCTCTCGGGGCCGAGATCAAGTCATATCTGGACAGTGGCAGGCTCGGACCTGACGACCTCATCGTACAGTTGATCTCGGACAGGGTTTCGAAGTCCGATTGCGCGTGCGGTTACATACTCGACGGCTTCCCGAGGACGATGGGCCAGGCGCAGGAGTTGGACAAGATGACCGAGGTCGATGTCGTGCTCAACATCGTGGTCGACATGGAGGAGCTCGTCGGGCGTGCCATCGGCCGGAGGACGTGTGGGCAGTGTGCGGCCGTGTACCATGTCAGCTTCAACCCGCCGAAGGCACCCGGGGTGTGCGACAGGTGTGGGTCGGGGCTAATCCAGCGGGACGATGACAGGGAGAACACCGTCAGGAACCGACTCAGGATATACACGGAGCAAACCGCGCCCCTGCTCGAGCACTTCCGGAGGAAGGGCAATCTCGTCGACATCGACGGCTCGAAAGGCATCGACGGCGTCTTCGACCAGATGGTCGAGGCGATAGAGAATGTGCGCGCGTAGCTTCCCTGCTCGAAACCCCTTATATATCGGGACCGGAATAGCCACATCCGCCTCGACAGCCCCGTAGTGTAGCGGTCAATCATGCGAGACTCTGGATCGCGTCTCGCGAGGAGCGATCTTGCGACGGAGGTTCGAATCCTCCCGGGGCTACTCCCCTTCTGATTCTGGTATCTGTCCATCGCGGCTCGGAAGAGGCGTGTCAGCGGTGTAGGGTGCTGGAATGCCTCTTCAGGGGACGGGTTCGAGCGCGTGTGCCAGAGCGTACTGAATAGACGGAGGATGGACAGATACCTAGATCGCGCCGTCCCCTCTGTAGAACTCCAGCATCTTCGGGTCTCTCTGAAAGACTTCTCGCCACCATGCTGCACGCTCTCGCGGGTTTAGCTTCGACGCGGCGGCCGCGTAGTCCTTGAACCGCGCGCGCACGTCGTCGATGACGCCGAAATCGTCAAGACACGACACGCCTCTCGGTTTGCCACCGTTCTTCCTAGCATAAGTTGCCATGACCGCACCTCTCACGTGCCTTCGCCATCGAGGACCTTGTTGACGATGCCGTCGGCCAGCTGGATTCTGGGGTTGTCCCTAGGCACGTAGACCAACCTGAACGACTCGAACCCCTCGACTGCCTTCTGGATTCTTTCGACGTACTTCATCAACCGCTCCTTCTTGACCTCGTATACACCGTTCACCTGGTACACCACGAGTTCGCTGTCGGAGTGGAACTTGACACTGTCCTTCGTGTATTTACCTGCCCTCTCCAGCGCCCAGATCAGCGCCTCATATTCCGCCTCGTTGTTGGTGTGCTTGTCGATGTATCTCCCGTTGCGTTCGAGGCAGTCGCCCGAGAGGTTGAATATGGCATATCCGATAGCTGCAGGTCCCGGGTTTCCCCTGGATGCCCCATCAGTGTAGACGAGTATGGCTGGACTATCAGTCAAGGCGGTCAACTCATCCCATCTGACGAGGGTATGGGTTCCAGCGATAAAAAATGTGGCGACGCGACCGCCGGTGCCGGGCAACCCTCCATAACTTGAAATAGCAAGTTCCGTGTTTTTCCGTCAGAGGGGGAGCAGCTTCGTGGGCAGGGCCACAACGCCGATGATGGATCAGTACTTCCGGATCAAGGAACAGCACAGAGACTGCCTCCTGTTCTTCCGGCTCGGCGACTTCTACGAGATGTTCGGCGAGGATGCGGTCGTCGGGTCGAAGGAGCTTGAGATAACGCTCACGTCCAGGGACAGGGGCAAGAAGGAGAGGATGCCGTTGTGCGGCATCCCATGGCACGCCCTCGACTCTTACCTCCCGAAGCTGCTCAACAAGGGCTACAAAGTCGCGATCTGCGAGCAGCTCGAGGACGCCAAGAAGGCGAGGGGGCTCGTGAACAGGGATGTCGTCAGGATAGTCACTCCGGGGACGGTGTTGGAGAGTGCGGCCCTCGACAGCAGGGCGAACAACTACCTGATGTCCCTCGTGGAGCGGGACGGCGCTTACGGCCTTTCGTTCGTCGATATCTCGACAGGCGAGTTCATCTCGACAGAAGCACACGGAGAAGACGCTGAGGAAAAGGTTCTCACGGAGTTCTCGCAGCGGATGCCGAAGGAGGTGCTGATCCCTGAGAGCTTCGATGCGTCGAGGCTGACGCAGGAGTTTGGATTTGCCGAGGCCAGGCTCACGCGCATCGAGGACCACTCGTTCATGCGTGAGCCATCCGAGTCGCTGGTCAGAAGGCATTTCAAGCTACAGTCAGTAGACGGTCTCGGGCTGTCAGGCAAGCCGCTCGCGGTCTCCAGCGCGGGAGCCGTCCTGAGGTATCTGGAGTCGACGCAGAAGAGGGACCTGGAGTTCCTGTCGAGGCCTAGGTTCTTCTCGTCCTCCGATAAGTTGGTGCTCGACCAGGCGACCCTTCGCAACCTTGAAGTCGTCCGAAGCGTTCGTGACGGCTCCGACGAGAACACCCTCGTCTCGATTCTCGACCGTACCCTCACGCCCATGGGCTCCCGGACGCTGAGGCGGTGGCTTACGGAACCTCTGACGGATGTCGACGGCATCCGGGCAAGGCACGACGCAGTCGGGGAGCTCGTGTCGGACATGCCGCTCCGGGCGGAGCTATCGGACTCCCTCGAGGGAGTGCGTGACCTCGAACGCCTCATAGCCCGCGTGGTACACAGAAGCGCGAACGCCCGCGACCTCCTCGCGGTAAGAGCATGTCTCGAATCGGTCCCGTCGATTAGGAATACTCTGGAAGGAGCGAGCTCGGGTACACTAAGATCGCTTGCCAGGGATCTCGTTGATGTCTCGGATGTTGTAGATACGATTGCCCGCGGTATCTCCGATGACCCGCCGGTGATCCTGAAGGAGGGCGGCCTGATCAAGGATGGATTCGACTCCGCTCTGGACGGACTCCGGAAGACCTCGAGGGAGGGCAAGAAGTGGATCGCGGACCTCGAGCGGTCCGAGCGCGAGCGCACGGGTATCAAGAACCTGAAGCTGGGGTTCAACAGCGTATTCGGTTACTACATAGAGGTGTCTAAGACCAATCTCAAGAACGTGCCGTCGGAGTACATCCGGAAGCAGACGCTGAGCACCGGAGAGAGGTATGTCACGCCGGGGCTCAAGGAACGCGAGGAATCCATACTCGCCTCGCAGGAGCGTATGAACACGATCGAGTACGATCTCTTCATGAGGATAAGGGACGAGGTCTCGGCCCATGGGGAGCGGGTGCGCCTGATCGCGAGAACGGTTGCAGAGGTGGACGTTCTGCAGTCGTTCGCCGAGGTCGCTGTCGGGTACGACTACTCGAGGCCGACAGTCGACGACGGCGACAGCATCGTGTTGAGCGACTCCAGGCATCCCGTGGTCGAGCGAGTGCTGAGCGGCTCGTTCGTCCCGAACGACGTCCACCTCGACACGAACCTGAACAGGTTGATCATACTCACAGGGCCGAACATGGCTGGTAAGTCAACCTACCTCAGGCAGATAGCGCACATAGTCGTCATGGCGCAGGCGGGGTCTTTCGTGCCGGCCTCAGAGGCGCGGATCGGCATCGTGGACAGGATATTCACCCGCGTGGGGGCTTTCGACGACCTCTCCAGGGGGCAGTCGACCTTCATGGTCGAGATGACCGAACTCGCCAACATACTCAACTGCGCGACGAAGCGGAGCCTCATCCTCCTCGACGAGGTCGGCAGGGGTACGAGCACGTTCGACGGGCTCGCCATCGCGTGGTCTGTCGCGGAGCACATCTACGAGGATTCGAAGATCGGCGCGAAGGCGCTCTTCGCAACACACTATCATCAGTTGACGGAGCTCGCAGACTCGTTGGAGGGCGTGAAGAACCACTCGATGGCCGTTAAGGAGCAGGGCTCGGAGATAGTGTTCCTGAGGAAGGTCGTCCCGGGCAGGGCCAGCAAGAGCTACGGTATCCAGGTGGCGAAGCTCGCAGGTGTGCCTCAATCCGTCGTGTCCCGTGCCAAGGAGGTCCTCTCGGACATCGAAGAGAGGAGCGTGCTCGAGGTGAAGACTGGCAAGAAGGTGCAGGCGCAGACCAGGTTCGCGGTCGCGAGCAAGGGTCGTGACGGCGACCTTGTGGAGGAGCTGCGGAACCTGGACATCGCACACATGACCCCCATGGAGGCATACGTCAGGATCGGCGAGCTTAGGAAGAAGTACGGTGAGGCGAGTGGGAAGGATAAGGGTCCTTGAAAGGAACACGGTCGACAGGATCGCAGCAGGGGAGGTCGTCGAGCGTCCAGCCTCGGTCGTCAAGGAGCTTGTGGAGAACTCCGTTGACGCCGGAGCGGGCACTATCGAGGTGCGCCTTGAGGACGGCGGGAAGCGGTCGATCTCCGTCAGGGATGACGGCTGTGGGATGCCCCCGGACGACATGCAGCTGGCCGTCAAGAGCCACTCGACGAGCAAGATATCGGACATCAGCGACCTGCAGAGCCTGGAGACCTACGGGTTCAGGGGCGAGGCGTTATCTTCGATATCATCCGTCGCGAAGGTGACGATACGTTCAAGGGAGCATGGCCGGACTGAGGGCTTCGAGGTCCTGGTCGAGGACGGAGCCACGGTCAGGTCCTCGGCCGTCGGCTGCCCGGAAGGGACCGATGTGACCGTGGAGCATCTTTTCCACAGCATGCCCGCACGTATGAAGCAGCTTGGGTCCGGCTCCGTGGAGATGTCGCATTGCAGGGAGGTGGTCACGGACTTCATCCTGTGCAGGCCGACGATATCGCTCAGGCTCTTCTCCGGTGGCGACCTCGTACTCGCCCATGCGGCAGGTGAGGGCGTGGAGGGCGCCCTGACGATCGCGTTCGGACACAGAGTGGCCGCTGGCATGTTGAAAGGGCATGCCGAAGGAGAGGGCGTCCGCGTCGAGGCCCATCTAGCCCGGCTGGAGCACACGCGCTCGTCACCGTCCGACCTCAGGATATTCGTCAACCACAGGTCCGTGAGGAGCAGGAGGATGGTCTCCGCTGTCGCCAAGGCGTTCGGCTCGAGGATCATGAAGGACCGGTATCCGATCGGCGTCCTGAAGGTCATTGTGGACGGGTCCGCCGTGGATATCAACGTGCATCCGACGAAGCGGGAGGTGCGGTTCGATGACGAATCGATGGTCATCGGCGCCGTCGAGAGTTGCGTCGCGGACGCCGTCGAGGGACCAGACCTGTCGTTCAGGTACGACCTCACGCGGTTCTCGGAGACGTTCGAG
>JAEHCN010000023.1 GCA_020696395.1 Thermoplasmata archaeon
GAGGCGGCCTTCCGCAAGCTTCGCGGAGTGATCGAGACTACCGTGGGCTATGCGGGTGGGCACACATCGAATCCGTCCTACGAAGAAGTCTGCACGGGCGCGACGGGCCATGCTGAGTCGGTTACGATAGTCTACGATCCAGGAGTCATCTCCTACGAGGAGCTTCTGCACACCTTCTGGAGTATACATGACCCGTGTTCGCGTGATCAGCAGGGACCGGATGTAGGCAGCCAGTACCGGGCCGTGATATTCTACCACAACGAGGCGCAGAAGGTTAAGAGCATCGCATCCCGGGACCGCCTGAAAGGACAGGGGCTGTGTGGCACGCAGGAAGTCGCAACTGAGATTCGCCCGGTCTCAGGTTTCTACCCTGCTGAGGAATATCATCAGAGGTATCATGAGAAGCATGGGCTTCTTGGACGGTTGTGCAATCGTTGAGTATCATTGGTTGAGCGGCCAAAACTAGGGAACGATAGGAGCTCGACACGCTCTGTCAGACTATACAGGTTCATAGCTTTGTCCCGGCCGGGGCACTCCAAGCCGTCATTCTCCTTCCTGAAGAATCCGATTTGTGACATGCTATCTCGTTAGGGGTTAAGATCCCTTTCTGAGAACAGGTTAAAGGGGCGGTACAAACAGAAGAAAGACTGGCTTGGCAGCACTCACGGTCCTCTCCCTGCATGTCACCGTCCTAGTTTTGTATTTGATGTCTCGCACTTGATCCGACGGATAAGATCATTCTTGCCGCGAGAAAAGGCCATGGACGGAACAACGGCGAAACCAATATCCGTTCGTCACGAATTTACAGACTTAGGCATAGCATACTGCGAGGAGGTGCTGCATGAAACGTGATGAGAAAGACAATCTCTGGTGCCCCGAGTGTGAGAAGATCAGGAAGCGCGTGAGGCTCGCGGGTGGGGAATGCCCAGAGTGTCATTATAAACATCTCACTCCGAGAGCTTGAGGGGAGTTGTCTGGCCCTAGGCTTGCTACGCTGGACACACAGACAATTGCACTTCGTTTGAGAAAAGGCCATAGTGGCGGAAGCGGAATCTTGAAGCTGTCGATGACTGCATCGAAGGAGACTTCTTCGACACGTATGTATATGGCGAGAGCGAAGAGCTGATGGCTGGATCGAGATTACCGAGACCAAAGATGGCAAATTCCCTGACCCGACCATATTCAGATGGATCGAGATGCTGGCCTTGACTGTCGGAATGGCCATCACAAGCGAGAATCTGAGAGAACAGAACCGCCTGGTCTAGAACCGTGCAAAATCGTCAATCTCTCTTGCACGCGACTGATGGCTCGATATCATCGTTCGAATTGCCAAACCTCCCGACGACGACGCGGAGAAGCGTGGGCGCCACAAGAACTGATATCACTCCCATTATGATTATCGCCGAGTAGACGTCATCGCCAATTATGCCGGCGTTCCACCCATACAGTGCGATGATCATCGCGACCTCCAGTCTCGCAGCCAGGCCGAGGCCGATGGATACCGACTCACTCCGAGTCATGCCGTAGAGTCTCGCAGGCAACCCGCCTCCTATGATCTTGGAGAGCATCGCTACCGCTGCCAGCCCCACTGCGAACAGCCACATCTCAAACGACAGTTTGCTGATGTCGACGATGATGCCCAAAGACAGGAAGAATATCGGTGCGAATATCCATTCGAGGAAGACTATCCCCTCCATGAACTGCCTCCTGTATTCACAGCGCGAGAAGCACGTCCCTGCGATGAATGCACCGACTATCGCGGAGATTCCGATCTGCTCGGAAATGAAGGCGTACATAAACGCGAACGCCAGCGCCAGCAAGAAGCCGCTCTCCTTCATGCCCCTGGCAATGCCGATCTTCTCCACTCTGCCAATCAAACGAACCGCGAACCTCATACCGAAATATGAGCCGAGGCCGACGAATAGGACGGCGGCCGTCACGATCCAGATGAATCCTAATGGATCGATACCTTCGCCCGTGGCGACACCCGCCGTGATAGCCAGCACGACCATGCCCAGAACGTCGTCCACCACGGCGGCACCCAATATCGTCTTGGCAACGCCACTCCCTATGATTCCCATCTCCTTAAGAACGCCCGCCGTGATGGCGACGCTCGTCGCCACTAATGCAGTCCCTATGAAGATCGATTGAAAGAATCGGTCATACGCCGGATCTCCATCAGGCAGCATGAACCAAGCCAGTAGGAAGCCCGCAACCCATGGTAGGGATATCCCTCCGATGGCTATGACGATATTCTTTCTGGTGTATATCTCCTTAATATCACACTCGAACCCGATCAGGAAGAGCATGACGATCGCACCGAAGCCGGCAAAGAGCGGGATCAGCTCACCGGTAGCGGACCCCTCATCAACGACGATGATTCTCAGAACGCTTGGGCCGATGACTATGCCGAGAGCAATCTGGCCGACCACCTTAGGCAGCCCGAGCCTAGTGAACACAAGGCTCGAGACCATCGCGAGTGCAATAAGAAGGGAGAGCTGAAACCATAGGTTATCGATAACCCCTGCCCAGAGGTCGCCAATCATTGCCATGGAACGGGCCATTACAGGACTAAAGCTTTGCGGTTTGACCAGTTGGGCGCGAAACCACCTTTGAATACTCCTATCTCCAGAGCATACTCAAATCCCTTCCTTCATCCCCCGACAGATCAGCGACAAACCTGAAGCTCTGCAGAAGCCCTGCGCTCTCAGCGAAATGGCAGGAAATGCTACAGAGAAGATGTCATTCACCGACAAGGCCCAAATCACATCATCCGCGCTGCATGTCGAGATTCGGTTAGGGCGATAACCCGCTCGAACTCCTTTTATATAGCGTCCAACATTGGAAGAACGCTAGGCTAGACCGGGACGTTCGGCGTGTCCTTATACACCAAAATCGTCGACAGTGGGGGTGACAGCCGAGGACGTCGTAACCGAGTCTACGCTGGTCCAGACATTGACAATGAGGCCTTGTCCAAGGGGGTTGAAGGTGGTCCTGTGATCCCGCTGGAGGGCGGGATCCCTTACCTTGGTCGCGGGGATCGGGTCAGGCCCTGACGGGAACAGCCTTACCGCGAACTCTTAACGCTCCTAGGGTAGCGGGGCCGAGGAGATGCCTGGGTCGCCTGTGTGGACGAGAGCGGCAACCTCGGTGGCCTAGCACTTCTCATATCTCTCATGACTTACAGGGAAAAGAGAGTCGAGCACGGTGGAGGCAGCAGCGTGACAGCCCCCTTTTACTGACTTAACCTACCCGAGCGTTTAGGCGCCCTCTCGGATTGGTTGCCAACCGCTGATTTGCCGTGTTTCTCGCTCCCTACACACGGGGATTGTCTGCAGGCGTTCATATCCTTTGCGGAGGCCGACATCCAAGCTTATCGACTGAAAGGTCGAACAGTCTCGCGCTCTCACGCCTCATTTCCACGAACAGGCTCGAGCCAGCCTCGACCCGTCCGCATACCATGGCGGTGAGCCCTCTCTTGGACAACTCCGTGACGACCTTCTCGGAGACATCATCGTCACTCGTCAACACGAAGCCGCAGCCCTGATACGCTCTCAACCACTGCAGAAGGTCCACGCCGTCCGGACGGGGGATCGCATCCACATCGATCCTCGCCCCGCACCTGCTCGCCTCGAGGAGCATGCCAAGCGTTCCCAGTGCGCCTGGGTTGCTTATGTCCTTTCCCGCCGACACCATCGGAGCGACGGCATGCATAGACAGCATGCCTCGCCGCACCTCGCCAGTATCCTTGGCCGATGTCGTATCCCATGAGTATGGGAGGCCTGGAGTGAAATGACCGTCAAGGTCCATGGCAAATATGACATCGTCACCTGGAGTCGCTCCCGAGCTGAGAATGAGATGTTGTCGGTCCGTCTCGCCTAGCGCGGCGACATCTACCGCGCAATAGCCCGCATCAGGGTGAAGGTGGCCGCCGACGATGGGCACGCCTGTCTTCTCGGACGCGGCCTTCATCCCACGCACTATCTCACTTCTCACCTTAGGGTCTCCGCACGACAAAACGTCGACAATCGCCAACGGAGACCCCCCCATGGCAGCGATGTCATTGACGTTCACCAGTACGGAGCAGTACCCCGCCCAGTAGGAATCCTCCTTCACGAGGTCTTCCATGATGCCGTCGGCTGCGAGCAGAATGATCCTGCCATCGAGTTCTATCGCCGCGGCGTCCTCCCCATGGGTCGCGACAATGATCCCATCCGGAACGGTAAGGAGATCGTCTGCTACGGCAGACACCTCTGCCTTTCTAGTGACGCCTCGGTGCGTCCTCAAGCCCTGTACAAGTTCGTCGATACTCACTTGCCCGCTCCCCCTTCCTATCATCGGGCTCAGTCAGAGCCTCGCCTGCGTTGTCTCCTTAACGAAGGCGTTGAGGCTGAATCGGTCGACCAAGATGTTGAGCATCACCCGGTTGAACTCAATATCCAGTTCCCTCTCGACTACCGTGGGGATGTCGCTGTTTGGGACCTTGTACCCTTGCCTCACGAGGACTGACTTTGCCTCCGACCGCTCCTCCGTCGTCGCCTTCCTCCCGGCGACCGCTCCCTCGAGTCCACATCGCCTGACCTCCATGTCGAATATGGCGCGTTTGAATATCCTCTGCAGACAGAATGCGGCCAGAGTCGCCCTCTCGTCGGTCGAGGGGACGGCCGCGACGCAGGCGTCCCCCAGGAGTTCGTGAAACGACTTCTGTCCGGTCAGCGATATCGAGAAGACCTTCGCGGGTTTGATGTCCTTCTCATGCAGGATCCCCATCCCCGCGAGAGCCTTCAGGTACCCCGTGAGTTCGAGCCGGTGCAGCTTTACACCCCGCGCCTCCAACTCTCGGGATATCCCACTAATCGAAGCTGCGTCCTTTCTCAGGACCTCGATTATGATCTCCTTCATATCCCTCTCCGGAGAGAACATGTGAACGGGACTGATAACAAATCAGATAATAAATGTTGCCTCGCCAGCCAGTGTATCCCGTTGACGCTCGTCAGACTCGAGGACCGATGAGCATCCACAGAATGAGAAACAGGACCAGGAGGGCCAAGGACAACGTCAGCGAACCTACGATCCTGTCTCTCTCCTCCTTAGTACTGTTACGTCGCACCTTTGTCAACAGGTAATCCATCCCGTCCCTGAACAGATAGCCGCCATCCAGCGGCACTGCCGGAAGGACGTTCGTCAGCCCCAGCATCAGGTTCAGCCAGAATATCCAGTATATCGCGTTCGTCAGCATCCAGAAGGCGCCATCAGGCATCCACTCGAACCCCCCTACGGGTTGGTAGAGGTCCGTCAGTGGAGACCGGAGCGGCGCAAGGTCCATGAAAGGCAACGCTATCAGTTTGAGCCACGACATCGAGAAGTCACCTACCGACGAGACATCGCTGAACGGATGTGCCAGCGCACTGGAATAGTGATCAGCCTCCCTGCAGTCGACGCCGAGCATGTGGAAACCCGCACCTAGGTAGCCTCTTCCCACAAACGATGGTTCGTTCTCGTCAGGGTAGTACTCATAAAAGAAATCCCACTTGTCCCCGAGCTGTACCTGCGCAATATCATCTGCGACGACAAAGCCATCTAAGGTTTGGTCAAAGCGCATCACGGTGACATTCACCATCTGGTCAGCTGTCGTGTCCGTCATGACTTCCTCAAGTCTGTCGAAGTTGACGATGACAGTGTCGTTTATCGAGAGCAGCACCATGCCTGGCTCAATGCCGCAATCAGACGCGGCATAACCGTCCACGGTGTATGACACAACGAGCCCGTCTACGACATCGTTCGCAGTTCTTAGCTCCCCGTCGAAGTAGTAGTTGACACTAACCGAACTGCCTGGGTCTGCAGCTCGGTCATTGAGATCTCCGCTTGACTCTATCCGTTCGCCGTCGACGGATTCAATTACGCTGTACGGGGTGATTCCAGCTACCTCAACCGGCGAATCGGCTACGACTCCGATTACGAGCGCCCCGTCATGAACTGGCTCGACAGAAGACATCATCACTCCCGAGAAGAGGCTCAGCGTTATGACGGCGAGGATCAGGTTGCTAGCAGGACCGGCCGCGAACACCTTTGACCTCTTGGACCTCGTCGTTGCCTCTAGCTGCTTCTCGTCCGGCTCGACGAACGCGCCTATGGGAAAGACCAGGAACAGCAGTCCGAGCGATTTGACGCCCATCTTCCCGTGGCGGGTCATGATGCCGTGGGCAAACTCATGGGCCACCATGGCTACTGCCAGTCCCAATATGCCATAGCCGACAGGAATCACCGGGTTTATGCCCGGGATGCCCACGATGAGCGCTGGTGAAGGAGCCTCCTCAACCTGCGGGATTATCACCACGGCCTGCCAGACGAGGAGCAACATCATGGTTGCCATTGCGCCTGCGCAGATCCAGAGGGACACCTTGCCGAAGACCGTCCACACGCGCTCCGTGGAAGCCAGCTTCTCGATGAAGTCCCTGCCCTTCCTCGTCCTCCACATGATGATCGGGCCGAAGAGGCTCATCGACCTCCTCTCGAGCCATCCTCGTTTCTTTGCGACTATAACTAGGGCAAGCCATGCCAGAAAGACAACAAGTGCGATGAGGTAGCCTATCATCTAGAACATTCCCGCACCGGCCCAATTGGGCTTCCTGTATTAATTGGTTTACAATGTAAGATGTAAGACTAGGGAGTGCCGCTGTCATTGTCGGAAGGCGGCCCACGGTGACGTGCCCACTGCTCATCAGATATCTCCTCGTACACGTTCGCAACGCTTTCCACTTCAGCGACCTCCTCCTCGTCCTTTCCGGCCAGCCGTATTATCTGGTCCTTCTTGAGGATCCAGTAGTGGATCCTCCATAGCTTGCCCTTCTTGAGAAGGACCTCCTCGTGGGTCGTAGTAACGAGGCCCTCCTCCTCAAGCATGTAGAAGACATCTCGGTCGCTCGGCGTCAGCCTGTTGTCGATGACCTCGTCCGTGTAGCCGAAGAAGCTCATCACATTCTCCGCGAGCTTCTTTATCTCCTCGTCGGACATGTCAGCCTTCTTGCCGACAGTCTTCCTCAGGGCTAACTCGACCTGTCGCATTGTGACAACTGACATCCCGATCCCTGGTATGTCAATCGTATACGAGCCTAAAAACATGTCGACAGTCATCATCCGGTTCTCTCTCGCCCGTCAGCCTGGAGCTGCTCTAGTCGGACGCCTTCTTCAACCAACAAGGTCATGATGCGCTTCGCCCAGAGGAGCTTCCTGGCCTTGACCACGCGCGACCTCCCACGCTTCGCCGAAGGACTCTCGAAGTCAAAGCCTACGAGGCGGATACTCCGCACGCCCAACGAAGCGACGATGCATGCTGCTCTGTCGCCGTCCGTGAACCCGCCGAAGTTGTAGACTCCCTCTGTCGGCGGACACTGGCATGTACACACCGTCATTCCGTCGAATCGAAGAACGTGCTTCCTGATCGCATCCATATTGTCACCGTGCGCGTGAACGAATACGACGCTGCCCTCCTTGTTCGCCTTGACCTGGTCGTCGACATCTCCGTCCAAGTCGGTCACGATGACGTCCGGGAGAATCCCTCGTGAGAGCAGTGTGCTTGTCGCTCCGTCAGCAGCAACCACGAATCCCTTCGTGACCTCATCATCGATCTCGCGACCCAAGGTGTCACTCCCCCCGCATACCAGCGCGGAGGAGGGCACCCCCTGGGCAATCAACGCATCCAAGGAACGAGCGCTCTTGCTGCCAGCCAACGACGAGAGAAGCATCGCGCTCTCGATGTCAGACGCCTCGTCGAACCCGAAATCTGCAAGGATCTGGAGATAGATAGGAATCCATTTGTCTAGCTCCAGAGCCTCACGCCCCCGACGCTGGACTCTTTCGCGACGCCTCCCTCCGCAGGGATGCGTTCAGCACAGAGCTGAATATCGCGATCATGATTCCAGTGACCATCTCTGAGAACACAATCACCAGGTCGTAGTCGCCGTGATTGAGGAAGTATCCGAGCACGTCGACCGCCCCCTGTATGATGAACCCCGTCGCGAGCACGGAGACCATCATCACTATGAACGACCACCTTATCTTGCCAGTCTGCAAGAAGGTCGTGACGGACTTGCCTGACTCAAACGCGAACACGCCGAACACGATGAACCAGACACTCCCGGATACGAATATGAGTATCGATATAGCTAGGCTCCTCTCTGAGGGCAGAAGGGCTTCCCTGTAAGCCAGAGCCATGTCGTACCCTATCAGAACGCCGACGACGGCCATCACGAACCCGACTAGGGCGAAGGGTATTACGAGACTGCCCTGCCTTATCGACCTCTTCGTCCCGGACCACTTCATGCTGATCCGCTCCGCCCACCGGTACGACCATCCTAGCAGGTAGAGCCCTAGCACGACCCCTATCGCGCCGAAAGCCATCTGCGACACCAGCCCGATGTCCCGATACTCGCCGTCCCTGAACTGGACGAGCTTGACGTACAGGGAGAGCATCCCCCATATCACGAGAACGAGTGAGAGTGGGACGACCCACTTCCTGCGCATCTTCTCGTCCTGGAGCGTCCTGACGATCATGTAGTACGTCCCTTCGATGCTTTTGCTCTGCTTGACGTACACCCGCTTCACAGAGTCGATCTTGATACGCGACGATATGACCGGGTATATCGCCTCGTCCTCTGCTCCGTCGCTCACCAGGATAGCTCTGTCCGGCTTCACAACCTCCAGGACGTTCTCCAGCTGCGTGGTGAGGACGAGGTCGGACTGGAATCCCACATGTGAATCGCCCGAAATCGTCGCGACCTCCGCATCCATCCCTCTCTTGACGAGGTCGTCGTACAGCTGCAGACCGGAGAATATCGTGTTCGCGTCGACCTCCTCGGGATCGGCCAGACCGAGCGCCATGCTCGCCTGAAGGTTCTCCTCGCGGCCGATGACAGGCCCGCCTATCCCCGCCTTCGTGCCGAGATCGTCGTCTCTGTCGACGCACAATACAAGTATCTTCATCTCAGGCCGAGATAATGACGTTCACTGCTATTTTAGCATCGCTGCCGGCCACTGACCAGACATTTTTTATCAGGTCACAAACTCTTATATAATAACTATCGAATTCTCACCATGATGGCCAAGAAACCCGGGAAGGCCGTGTCGAAAAAGGAATGTCCGAGTTGTGGGCTCGGAGTTACCGAGAACTTATCCATCTGCGAGTTCTGCGGATGGGACTTCGAGGAGGAGGACGAGTGGATTCTGCAGATCGAGAAGCTCGAGCGAGACCTCATGCTTGAAAAGCAGGAGTACGAGCCAGGGACCGTCAATCACAGAATCGAAGGCACTCTTAGGACCCCGGTTCTCGAGCAGGCGGAGAGGACGGTTCCGGCGAGGGAAGAGGCCATAGACATAGGCGAGGAGGAGGCTGAGGAGAGGGTGTCAGTATCGGTCCCTGAGAGAAAGGTCAGGACTCCCGCTCCGATACCGGAGAAGCCTAGTCAGCCGAAACCGATTACTGAGCGGAAGGCCGCGGATGTGCCAGTCCGAAAGGTGAAAACTGCCTCTGTCGAGGCAGATGCTTCGGTCTCACAGAGGAAGGTAAGGACCGTTGCGAGCCCGCCGTCACCTCCTGAGCCAGAAGAGAAGACCCCTCCCGTCAGGAAGACCCGCACGGTGAGAAAGGTGAAGCAGTAGCCAACACAGTTTCGAGCACGGCTGGCTCATCTCATTGTCTCATCTCTTTGGTTTTTGATGTACGCACCGCCTGTGTTAAGTATCGGTGTCGCTCTTTGCGGGCCTCCAGGAGGCAGAAGATTGCGAATACGGTGGCATGGCCATGCCTGTTTCGAGATTGCAGGCAGTACGGTGGTTGTGACAGACCCTCACGACGGCAGGTCGATCGGGATCAAGCCGCCTAGAGTCGCGGCCGATGTCGTCTTGGTGTCGCATGACCACTTCGACCACAACTGCTCGAGAGTGGTCAAAGGCCCAGATACCGCGGTGGTGACAGAGTCCATCATGACGGTCGACAAAGGAGTCAGAGTCGAGGGGGTCGAGGCGTATCACGACGACCAGGGTGGCAGGAAGCGAGGCAAGGTCACCCTGTTCAGATTCGAGCTTGACGGGTTCTCATTCTGTCACCTCGGCGATCTCGGACACATGGTCGACGACGCGACTGCCGAGCACCTTGAGGGGGTAGACATACTGTTCGTGCCGGTGGGGAACGTGTTCACCATCGGACCTGAGATGGCCCTCAGGGTCATCGATAAGATACGCCCGAGGATCGCAGTGCCGATGCACTACAGAACCCAGGGTTTGTCACTCTCTATACGCCCCCTTCAGGACTTTCTTGCCCTTCTGGACGACAGTCGCGTCTTGAAGGTGGGGAACGAGATGGACTTCGTCGCAGAGGATCTCCCCGAGTCGGGCACGGAGTACTGGGTCTTCTCCGAGTAGGCCATCCTAGTACAGACCAAGGCCGTCTTCCACTTTGCCGAGCTCGATAGGGGTCGAGCTCGAGCCGACGTACGCGCCCCTGCTGTTCGCCACGGCGCATGCGCCTATGTACGCCGTGCCGTAGTTCAGAGTAGCCACGGATGCTGGAACCTTGAAGAATCCAGACAGGTCCTTCAGCTCTTCCTCGGATGTCAGAGGATGACAGAGGATACCCTTCGACGTGACCAGGCAGGCAGACCCCACGGTGTCGAGACCTGCGACCGACCGCTTCTGGACCTCCACCTCAAAGACTTCCTCGAGCATGCCCACCGTGCCACGTGAGGCTCCGGGGTGCACGCAGGCCGCCGTGTCGTTGACCAGTATGTTGTTGCCTGCGGCGTTCACTTTCTCGGGCATGAACCCGACATTGAGCGAGGACGGCATTCTGCCGAGCTCGTGCTCCTCAACCAAGTTGGAGAGCACGATCCCATTCGAATTCATCGCCACGAGGGATCCGACCACGGATGATCCTCCCACTGTCGTGAGTATGACCTCGACACCGAGCACTTCTGAGAGGTCATCCAATACGCGCTGCTCGACGGGAGCCGACACCAAGGCGTGGTTCTCGCTGGCTGCGCAGCACACGCCTATATACGGATTACCGTCGAGACTGCCCACCCTGAGCATAGGGCTACACTCCGTAGAACTCATTCATCTGGGAGGGAGACCTCGATAAGTCCATCCTCGAATCTGATAGCCTTCACGCGCACCTTGCGAGGCGGGTTCTCGATGCCGTTCGCCCAGAGGAGCTCGTTGAGTCTGTAATCGACCCAGACTTCCTTCTTCATCTCTTCGTCTTCCTCGCCCCCCGAGGGTTTCTCGGCCATGTGTCTCTTGATGTAATCCCTTATCTCCTTGATGGCCCTCGGTACGCGCTTGGTCCTTGGCACCTGCTTCGTAACCGTCAGGGGAATGGTGAAGATCCTCTCCAATTCGTCGACCATGACTACCGCCTCACACCTTCAGCTTAGTCCTGCGCCAGTGCCTCCGCTTGGGGTGGCGCACGAACTTCCTATCTGTCCTCATCATCACCCAGGCAGGAACCCTCCTGTTGCTCTTCATCGCCTTCATCAGCCGGATCTTCCTGGCGTACGGTTTGTGTCTGGACATTCGGTCATCTCCTCTCTATCTTGATCTCCCTCTTAGTCGGCATCACCTTTCGGAGTATCTGTCGGAGGGTATAGTCGTCTATCTGCTGGGATATCCTCCCCGATTGCACCAGCGTTATCAGCTGATTCTCGACCTGCTCGACCACGTCAGGCCTCGTCATCCTGATGTTGGCGAGCCGCTCACGGGCCTCGGGTGTGAGTATCTGCCGCATCACCATGGCCTTCTGAGCATCTGCCTGTTTCGCCTGCTCCTGCGCAGCGGCCTCCTGCTGTCCCCGGATCTGCAGTTCGGCCAGCTTCTTCTGCCTGAGCGTGTCCAACTCGTCATCGTTTGCCATATGCCATTCACTCACAGGTATTTTGTGAGCTCTGGATCCTCGGCTGCGAGCTCTTTGAGGAGCTGGGTGGATATGTTGTCTATGAGCTTCCTGCCTTTTCCGGTCACGGTCCTCCCACCGTCCTTCTCCTTCTTTACCAGCTGGCTCTTCTCCA
This sequence comes from Thermoplasmata archaeon, assembly GCA_020696395.1. GTDB lineage: Archaea > Thermoplasmatota > Thermoplasmata > UBA10834 > UBA10834 > UBA10834. The sequence continues at coordinate 12,060 of JAEHCN010000023.1, forward strand.
GCTGCTGGACTGTCACCCTTGCGATGGAGCGCGAACCCCTAACCGCCTTGCTCGGTTTCGACCCCTTGTCAGCCTTGCCGCCGAAAGAGGCCGCGATCCTCGTCGTCCCTATCGGGCCTTCCACGTATATCCTCCGGAGAACGGCCGCGGACCTCACGAACCACCAGCCCTCCTCGATGGGGCTCTTCTCCCGGTGTCTGCCTGTCTTGACGAACGCGGCCCACTCGGGCGGTTTTATGGTGTCGATTCTCGTTAGCTCCTCCGCTATCCTAGGTATGAGCCTTCCAGCGGGTACGTCGTAAGCTGTCGCCATCTAATTACCTCAAATGGACGTGTCAAATGTCAGCTATCTGGACGGCTGCCAGAATAGCCGCAAATCGCGGATAAGATGCTACCTATATATAAATGCGCCGTCTCGCACTGCAGCGACGACCGGGATGGTAGCGAATCGCCCAGGTACACCTCGCCCGGTGAAAAGGTTTTTTGAGTGGCCGCGTATAGGGTCACTCGTGCACATCGTGGTCGGTATCACAGGCGCCTCGGGGCTCCGGTACGGCGTGAGGCTGCTTGAATGCCTTGAGCACGAGACTACCGTGGTGGTCTCCGTTGAGGCGGCTGCCATTGCCGAGGGCGAGCTCCGAGTGTCAAAGCGGGAGATCGAGGACAAGGCACAAAACCACTACGAGAACGACGACCTCTCAGCACCGCTGGCCTCAGGGTCGTTCAAGTTTGACGCCCTCGTGATAGTCCCGTGCAGCATGTCCACCCTCTCGAAGATATCGTGCGGGGTGGCGGACAACCTCATCACGCGGACGGCGTCGGTCGCGCTCAAGGAGCGGCGAAAGCTGGTCCTCGTGCCCAGGGAGACCCCGCTATCGACGATACATCTTCAGAACATGCTCCGGCTGTCGGAGGCGGGGGCAGTCATCATGCCGGCCTGCCCAGCATTCTACCCCTCACCGGAGAACGTGGATGATGTCGTGGACTTCGTCGTAGGCAGGATACTCGACACGGTTGGCCAGGAGCACGATCTATTCCAAAGATGGGATGGCCAGTACAAACAGCTATAGATAGTCGTGAACCTCGTCGAACTCGTCGCTGATACGCGTGAACTGGTCATCGTCGACCCAGGACCTGTCCAGGAAGAGCAGGATGCTGGATCCGTGTATCATGGCAAGGTCGTTCAGCCTCCTGATGAAGGCGACGACCTTCTCGAGCCCGTTGAGCTCTATGAGGACATCGAGACCGTCAATCATCAGGCCCGCCCTCTTCGTCGTCATCAGGAATGTGGACGCGATCTCCATGGCGTCCCCGTCGAGGTCCTTAGGGTCGACGTTGTCGATATCCGTGGTACTGTCCGAGAACCATCTCACATCGACATCCTCCCCGAGCTCGTGGTCGGCCCTTATCTTCCCCGGGAACTCAGAGGTCATCACCATGGCCGCTCTGCCAGAGATGCCCATGGCCCTGATCATGCGGTACGCCATCACGGGGTCGCGGTCAATCACGAGGTAGTTCTTGGACACCGCTACCTCTTCCTGGAACGCGCCACATCTCGTGCACTGGATGGAGTAGGGGTCGTCCTTGCCCGAGTGGAGGAACGATTCGCCGCAGACGTTGCACTCGATGGACCTTGTGTCCTGCGGGAAGAGTATCCCTGCGCACGCGGGGCAAGACTTTGCGCGGTCGGCGCACTCAACATGCATATCGGCTCCGCACGCCTCGCACTGGTGGAGTTCCTCGACCATGTCTATGGGCTTTGAGCAGAGGCGGCAGAGCGTCTCGTCCTCCTCCTCCAGTTCGAGGAAGGCCTGCTTGACCTCGATGATCGCCTCCTCGGGGATGTCGAGCGCGGATTTCTCGTAAACTTGTCTCGAGAACGCGTACTCCATGATGATGGCAGCCGGTACCAGGAACATGAAGTAATAAGAGTACACCAGGAACTCATCCGCCACGAACGAGAACAAGAAGGGTAGCAGGTACAACAGCCAGACGGCGCCGAGCAGGGCTACAGCCGACAGCTTGACCGACATCTTCGGCTTGGCGTACTTCCTGTATCTCTTCGGATGTAGCTTCCTGAAAATCTCGAATCTGCGCCTGGGCATCCGTGCAATCATCAGTGTGCCTATTATCAGTATAACGAATGCGATCTGTGGATTCTCCATCACGGAGAAGCTCTCGTAAGTGATGGCCTCGTGGGTGAGCGCACCGGTCCCCCCGACCTCGAAGTCCGACTCGTACCACAGAAGCACTCCCGCAGGGGTCCTGACCTCCTGGAACGAGCCGTTGGTCACCTCGGGATGCGTGAAACTGCCGATGCCGAGCGCGGACATTCTGTGGCTCAGGTGCATTGTCCCCTCGAAGGCGTAGTCCACGGTGTCGTTGAAGACATCCACGAACGCGTCGACTGCACAATCGGTGATGAGAACGATCTTGGTGATGCCCTCACCGCGGCATTCGAGGTTCATCGAGAACGAGAGGTCCTCCGTCGAGTTCCAGTCGGTATAGGCGAGACCCGCCGCCAGATTCGACACCTCTGCAGAGGTTGCGTTCGCGAAGTCGTTCACGATCGTCATCGTGACGCCCCAGTACGCCCTTCCGTTCAATGCGTCCGATATTCTAGTCAGTGCGTCCTTCGCTTCTTCACCGTCCATGAGCTGATTGAAGTCTGCATCGAACTCGGAGAGAATGCGCTGACGCAACTCGCGGGCGGCATCTCCGCTGAATGTTATCTTGAGGGTGCCAGACCCCTCGAGCTCGCCTACGCTCGTCAAGCGCATAGTAGTCTCTACCGTCATTCCAGGGGCGTGATCGTCACCCTGAGCGATAGCGGTCGCAGACAGAGCCAACACCAGGCACAAGATAATACTCGACGCATATGCGGAAACTGTGAATCGCATTATGTCTACCAGTGATTCTGATATTTCTCTCGCCTGGTTTTAATGCTTTGGTCTCCTGTTATCACGTCTGAGACGGTGCGTTTCAGAATGTCGGGGCGGACATCGAGCTTCCGAGAGGCGGAGTCGGGCAAGTCACTGGCCACTCGGTCGTGTCTCACTCGACATACACGGCGGGCCTTCCGGGTCGGGCATGCTTTGCGCGACCCTTGGGATCGACTCGCGCGGGGTCGTCAGCCGAGAAGGTTTGTACCTCGCATCCGAACTGCTCCGAGAAGAACCGGCCTGCGCGCCCTAGCGTCTTCAGCTCATCGACCGTGGCATGGGTCCTCCTCCTTTCGTCAACGGGTGCACGGGAGAACTCTGCGGCAATCTCCTTCGCGAAAGTGGGTATCTCCCTCTTGGCCTCCGGAGGCGCCGACTTCATCGTCTCCTTTATCAACTGCCCCACGTCGATGTTCTTGTCGGCGGACGCCACCGCCCTGGCTACGAGGTCATGTTTCCATCTCGGCGCGGCCATGAGGATGATCCTCGACGGTCTAATGGAGGTGACCTTCAGTATCTCAGAAATATCCTCCACGAGAGACGCCACCAGTCGCTCCCCTGCCTCCGCCGCCGCCGCAGCCTCCGAAAGCTCCGCCTCTGGGAGAATGACCGTCGAGACGAATGGTCTCATGCCGATACGCTCCCACAGCTGTTCAGCCAGATGCGGGGTCACCGGCGCCATTAGGGGTATCCAGAGCCTCAGAGCTCCCAGTATGGCCTCGGCCGAGCCGCCGCCCCTCCTGAGGTACCATTTGAAGTCCTGTGCCATCTCGAAGAAGACATCGTTAGAATACGACCTGACGTCGTACACCTCCATGTAGCCCTCGAGACCGGCGAGCCGAGACTGCATCCTGGCCGCAAGCCACGCATCCATCTCTGTCGGCCCGCGATCCTCGACGGACAGGAGGTCGCCTATGAACGACCATGTCCGCTCAAGACGGTCCCTGTATGACTCGACCTTACTGTCCTCCCAGGCCACATCAACATACAACGATGCGATATGGGCGTAGAACAGTCGCATAGCGTCTACTCCAAACCGCTCTGCGGCGTCGGGGATCGGTTGCGCGCCACCCTTGGATTTCGATATCTTCCCGCCAGTGGCCGTGATGTACCAGTTGACGATTATGCCTCTCGGCCAGTGCTGAGGCCTGAGAACGGCCACGTGGTTCATCAGGAAGACGGGGAAGTGAACCGTCATGTGCTCCTTGCCGCCGAGGTTCACATCGAGAGGATACCAGTAGTCGAACTCCGCACGGATCGAGTCCAGCACCGATCGCCCCACACCAGTGGCGCTCTCCACATCGACCGGGGTCCCGCGACCCAGAAGGACATAGTCGAAGAACTCCTCTGTCATGTTCTCTGCAGCCACCATTCCCTCGCTGACGAACCTGGATGTCACGTAGTGTATCGGGTACAGCGTGCTGTCAGCGATGGCCTCGACTATCCATCTCCTGTCGATGGGGAACCGGGTCCCCAACCAGTTGCCCAGTCGGACGCAGGCCCTCTCGCGGTACCATTCGATCACGTTCTGTATGTTGTCGTAGTACTCCCTGGGGAATATCCTCATGGTGAGCGCGTGCTCTTTCGAGCGCTCCTTAAGGCCCGGGTCTGAATAGTCGATGAACCACTGGTCAGGTATCTTCTTGACCAGGACCCTGTTTCCACAACGGCATAGGACCTCTTCGGAGAGGTCGTAGAACATGGACGCGTGACCGCTCTCCAGCATCTGCCCACGAACGGCGTCCTTAGCCTGCTCCACCTGCCATCCAGCGAACTCTCCGCAGGAGCGGTTCATGACGCCCTTGTGAAACCCGGTCTTGTAGACCTCCTTTGTGGCTTCTCCGAGCCGCTCGTCGTCGAGGGAGTCGATGCCTAGCCTCTCGGTAACCTCGACCGCAGGAAGGGGACCATAGCCAGGGGTGTCGATTATCGCGATAGGCGATGCTTCCGCAACCATCGCCTCCGTTATGCCATACTTCTCCCTCTCCACGACATCCCTCTTCAGCTCCACGAGGCCGATCCAGTCCGCCGGCGCGTCCGACGGGACGCTCATGACCAGCCCCGTCCCGACCTCCGGGTCGCACAGGAGCGATGGGAATATCGGGATCGCCTTGCCTGTCAGCGGCGCCGTGCAGCGCTTCCCCATCAACGACGCGCCGTTCGCTGAACCGACAATCTCCACGGAATCCATCTGAAGGGACAGCTTCTCGACGGCGGGCCTTGAGACAATCCACGTCTCTTCGCCAACCCGGGCATCCACATACTCGACCTCAGGGTTGACCCAGAAGTTCGTGAGTCCAAACACGGTCTCGGGCCGGAGAGTGGCGGCAACGAGCTTGCGCCCGTCCTTGAGGTCGAACTTGAGGACCGTGTATTCGAGCACCTCGGCGTCGCCGCCTCTCGAGATGTCGGTCTCAGAAGCATCGATTGCGACCGGCCCATGCTCCACACACGCAGGCGCGAAGTAGGGTTTCTGAGTCAGGAGTCCATTCGCCTTGAGCTTCAGCATCTGCCATTCGATGAACTTGGTGTAGTCTGGGTAGATCGTGCTCGTGAACCGTCGCCAATCGGACATGAACCCGAATCCCTTCCAGTAATCGTTCAAATAGATATCGTTGAAGAATCTGACGACCTCTTCTGGGTCCGTAAGGCGCTTCATGGTCTCATCGGAACAGCCGTTCGCCCTCAGGATATCGACAGTTGCGGGATCGTTCCTCTCGACCCTCCGGGCGAAGCTGATCGCCCCGTTCCCGGTGGCGTGGGTCCCGACAGGAAACAGGACTCTGTGCCCAGTCATCATCTTGTGCCGGACTATCGCATCTGCAACGGTGTACCCGCGCATGTGGCCGACATGGAGATACCCGGTCACTCCTGGGTAGGCAAATATCATGAAGAATTTCTTCGTGTCCGGGGCTGGCTCGGACTCGTTTATCCGGGCATCGTACCACGCCTTCTGCCACTTCGCTTCCATCGATGAGAAATCCAGAGCCATCGGACTCAGCCAGTTTGACAACGGAATGTCCGTTCCGCATAAAAAGATTGAGGGAGGAAGCGCGTGCTAGAGTCAGATCCTGTTCTTCGAGCCTCGAAGGAAGTGCGCGGCAGGCACCGTCGTCGCGATGACAACCCCTGACATGCTGAGGACGAGTCCGAGCATCAGAGCACCGGTGTGATCGAAAGCTGAACCGCCGTCTGCGGCATAGAGGTCATCAGCGCTTCGAACGCCCGCGACCGAATCCCCCGAGAGCGATGTGACAGTCACCACGAAGCCTATCGCAAATAGAGCTATGCCGATGATGACAGCGAGTGAGAGAATCAGTCGACTTTCACTGCTTGATGACCGTTCATCTGAATCGTCGCCCGACATGTGCGCATCTTCCATTGTCGAAAGGATTGATTCGGCCCATAGCAGCTACCCTCTATAAGCGTTGCTGTACCGCCGGTGACGCCTCGGGACAGCTGAGCCAGTGTCGGACCGTGCTGCATCTCCGGCGCATCTCGGGGATGGATATGACTTATTCGGACAAAATGTGACATTTTGCATACATATATATACGAATGTATGACATTAACATCATACCGCGTCAGAAAAGTCGGGATGGGATGCACAAGTGCCTGAGATGTTGGAGAACGAGAGGATAACGCTTCGACTCGACTCGGACATACTGAAGCTCATGGACGAGTTCGTCGTCGAAAGCCGTGAGTTCTCCAACAGATCGCAACTAGCTCGCGCCGCCGTCTCCGCATACATCGAGACGAAGACGGCAGGCGCCGAAGAGGGGTCGTCGAGAAGGTCGAACGAGGTGGTCGTGGAGCTACCACCTCTCGTCCTTGACACCATCGCACATCTTGTGGACGAGGGGATATATAACTCGATGTCCGAAGCCTTGGCCGACTGCGCAAGGCACCAGTTCCTCCACGAGGAGCACGTGGAGGCTGTGAAGAAGGACGCCGTCCAACAGAGGAGCGCGATGAAGGTAATACCCAAGGCATAGGACGAAAGGCACCGCTTTGAGACGCATTGTCCGACGGGGGGACCCTCGCACTGGGGTCTCTCCCACAGTCGGGCGCTCGGTAGACGGAGGCCAGCAGGAAATGACAGAGGAAGGGAGCAAGATTGGGGATCTGATTAACTCGCTAGGAGTGACCTTGGGAGAGCCGTCAATCGCAGTCGTAGGGTGCGGCGGCGCAGGGTCGAACATCGTGCACGGGATATACTGGGACTCGAACAGGTTGGAAACAGTCGCCGTGAACACGGATGAGAAGCATCTCAGGAAGACCGATGCGCACAGAAGAGTCCTCATCGGTAAGGACGTCACCTTCGGTAAGGACGCGGGCGGGTTCCCTGAGATCGGGGAGCATTGCGCCGAGAAGGCGCGACAGGTCCTGAGAGAAGCCCTGAGGAACTATGACATAGTCTTCGTGGTCGCGGGGATGGGCGGCGGAACCGGCACGGGAGTTGCGCCCGTCGTCACCAGCGTAGCCAAGGAGTTGAATGCGCTCACCTTCGCGATACCTATCGTTCCCTTCGAGGTAGAGGGGAAGGAGAAGATGAGGATCGCCGCTGCTGGTGTCGACAAGCTCAGAGACGCTGCGGATTTCACGATCGTGCTGGACAACAACCGCCTCACCAGCCTGGAGGGGGCGCGAGACCTGCCAATGTCTGAAGCGATGAAAGTCATGGAAAGGAGCGTAGTGAAGATCGTCGACACTGTTTGCACTCACACGAGTTCGTATGTGAACACACTTATGCAGGACATCACAGGATGCGCGGACGCAATCGAGGAACCTACGATCACGATGCCGCCGAGCGAGTCCGCACATGAGCGGATGTTGCACGCAGATCTGGCGCCGACCTACGACAGCTTCGATCACAGCATGTTCGGGTGACCGGACGACGCCCAGCCGTCCTTACGGATGCTGGCCCCAACAGGCTTCGACGGCTGGTCGCCAAACACTTTCTCGAAACCCTCTCGAATCACATTTCTGCTCATGTTGACGAAGTTGTTAGAGCTGGTCGAGCCGCAAACGGTTTTATCCGCATATTGTCTTAGCGCAGGATGTGGCGGACAGCATAATAGGCTTCATCGTCAACCCGATCGCCGGAATGGGAGGGGCCGTCGGTCTTAAGGGTAGCGACGGAGCGGACGTGCTCGGTGAAGCCATCAAACGAGGAGCGGTGAGGAGGGCATCGGAAAGGGCTAGAGAGGCTCTCAGAGCACTCCGCGCGACAGGCCTAGACATCCGCTTCCTCACATGCGCAGGAGAGATGGGCGAGAGGCTGCTGAGGGAAGAAGGATTCGAAGCCAAGGTTGTACACACACCCGGCGAACCGTCGACCGCCTACGACACCAGAAAGGCCTCGGAGGCATTGATGAAGGGTGAGGCTGAGCTCGTCCTCTTCTGCGGCGGAGACGGAACGGCGAAGGACATCGTGGGAGTGATAGGAAGAAGATTACCGTTAGTCGGGATACCGGCGGGCGTCAAGATGCACTCGTCAGTGTTCGCGATCACCCCGTCCGATGCGGCACATCTGATCCGGAGCTACCTCGCGACCGGGGCGCTGCGAGACGCGGAGGTCGTGGACGTCGATGAGGACGATTTCAGGGATGGCGTAGTCCGCTCAACGCTCTTCGGACTCGCGCGCGTCCCCGACGACGACGCGCACCTGCAATCCACGAAGTCGTCATACTCGGGCGGAGACGCCGACGCCGAGGCTGAAGAACTGGCGATGTTCATGGTGGAGGAGATGCGAGAGGGGACGGTCTATCTTCTCGGCCCAGGTGGCACCACAGCGCGTGTCGCGCGCGCAATGGAATTACAGAAGACGCCGCTAGGAGTTGACGCGTACCTCGGTGGGAAGGTCATCGGCCTGGACCTCTCCGAGGAGGGCATCGTGAGGCTCCTTCAGGGGCATGCCGCAGCCAACATCGTCGTCACGCCAATTGGTGCCCAAGGCTTCATCTTCGGGCGCGGGAACCAGCAGATATCCCCGAAGGTCATTCGCAGTGTGGGTCTCGAGAACATAGTCGTCATCGCCACGCCGACCAAGGTCAGGGATACCCCCCTCCTAAGGGTGGATACAGGGGATCCCGTCCTCGACATGGAGATGAGGAAGCCCGTGAAGGTGCTGACTGGCTACAAACGAAGGAAGCTCATGAGAGTCGCTTGAGCGACTAACCCTCGCGAGTCTCCCTCTGCTCCAGTGCCTTTAACGAGCTGTCGACGGCTTCCTGCATGCGCTTCACCTCTTCCTCGGTGAGATGTTTGAACCGCCCTTGTATCGACAGATAGTCACTTATCGGCAGTCCCTTTCCCTTCCTGGTCAACCTCACCCTGCCGTTCTCTATCTCGTATAGCGGGAACACGTTCGTATCAACCGCCAGCCGCGCGACCTCGACAGTCTTCATGGGGTTCAACCTCCAGCCTGGAGGGCATGGAGACAATGCGTGTATGAACCTGAAGCCGCGAGCGTCCTTCGCTTTCTGGGCCTTCTTGACGAAGTCCTCAGGGTGAGCCACGGAGACGGTCGCCGCATACGGGACGTCGTGAGCCGCCATTATGGACATGATGTCCTTCTTGGGCTCGCGCTTGAAGTCATGGGATGAACCGACCGGCGTGGTTGTGGTCCAGGCGCCCCACGGGGTGGAGCCGCTCCTCTGGATGC
>JAEHCN010000083.1 GCA_020696395.1 Thermoplasmata archaeon
GGCGACCCCGCGTCAGCCCGCGAGCAGTGCTTCGAGGCGCTAGAGGTCTTCTCCGAACTCGACGACCGGCCCGGCGTTTCCGCGGCGTACGCGAACCTCGGAATGGTGGAGCATCTGACTGACAATGGCGGCGCGAGCAAGGAGTACTACACGGAGAGCATCAACGCGCTGGACGGCGTGGATGACGCTCAGAGCGTTGCCAAGGGCAAACGGCATATCGGCCAGCTGCTACTGGAATCTGGAGACCGGGATCGTGGTAACGCTCTGATCGAGGAGTCTGCGAAGCTGACGAGGCTCGGCTCCACGGACGACCCTGCGGGTCTGGATGCGTGGAGCGGTCACACCTGAGGCATCTTCTTCAACCAGTCGATGTCCGAGACGTAGATGTCCCTGATGTCCTTGAGTCCCCACACCGGCATGGCCAGTCTCTCGAGCCCGAACCCCCATGCCAGCACGGGCTTGTGGACCCCCAGCGGTTCGGTGACCTCGGGCCTGAATATCCCCGCACCGCCAAGCTCCATCCACTGTCCGTTGAAGAATATCTCCACGTCGAGAGAGGGTTCCGTGTACGGGTAGTAAGACGGACGGATGCGGATCTTGGGCACCCCCATCTTCTTGTAGAACTCCTTCAGGAGCGTGCAGAGCATGTCGAAGTTGGCCCCTTCCTCGCACACTATGCCCTCTATCTGCACGAACTCCGGGAGGTGCGTGGAGTCCATCGCCTCGTTCCTGAACACCCTCCCTATCGAGAACACCTTGAATGGTAGCTTGGGGTCGGCCGCTATCCTGCGGATGGTGTTGACGGTCGTGTGCGTCCGCAGCAGAGTCTTCCTCGCCTCGTCCAGACTCCATTTGTACTGCCATCCTAGCGAGCCGGTCTTCCAGCCGTTCTCGTGCACCTGTCTGACCACGTCTATGAGATCGGCATCGTTAGACAGGTCGGCTGCCTCCGGATTGGACAGGTAGAATGTGTCGTGCAACTCCCTCGCTGGATGGTCCTGGGCGGTGAACAGCACATCCATGTTCCAGAAGGCGTTCTCGAAGAAGTCTCCTGTTATCTCAGTGAATCCCATCGTCAGGAAGGTGGTCCGGATCTTGTCTATCAGCAGCGTTATCGGGTGCTTCCTACCGCCGTAGACAGTCGGGGCGAAGGCTTTCACGTCATATCTCCTGATGTCGACCCCCCGCCATTTCCCTGACTGGATCAGCTCGGGCGATATCTGCCCCACCTCCTCCTTGATCCTCAGGTCCAGGCCGGAGATGTCCGAGCCTTTGTCGGTCAGAGAGATCGTCCTGCTAGTCACGAGTCTCTCCGATAGGAAGTCCTTACGCTGCATGAGCTGGCCGATCGTGTCCTTATTCACTTCGGTCTCGGAGAGGTCTCCTTCAGCAAGCCTTAGGAGCAGCAGCTCGTCCTCTCCCTTCGCATCAATCGCCTCCCTGCCCTTCTTCGTGACCCTGACGACCGTGTCCCTTCCTTCCTTGGACAGCTCTCCCCATCCCTTCTTCCGGATCCAGCCTATGGCGATCTGCAACTCGTCGGTCTTCAGCTCCCCTGTCCTCTTGAGGTCTGCGAGCGAAGCCTTCCCGTCGAAGTCCGAGATGATCGTCTTCACCACGACCTTCTCTGGAAGCGGTCTACCTGCCGCGTCCTCGTTCTTCAACGAGTATCTCTTAGTCGTCGTTTCGTCGATCTTGACGAGCCCTTTGGCCTGCAGCCAAGAGGACGCGTTCATGACCTCGACTAGCATCTCCAGCCCCGCTATCTCGAGTATCTGTTGCGGGCTGCCGCTCCCGATGTCTCCGAGGGCTGCGAGCACCTTCTTCTCGAAATAGCTCAACTGACTGACGAGATCGTTGTCGGTCATGTCCAGGCCACATTGGACGTGCGGCTTATTTACTTTTGCCGCACGGGCTGCTGTCAGTAATCTATCTCGTCCACGGGCGGTTTGATGTCGTACACTGGTGATCCATCGTAGGCGTCCAGACCCTCGACCGTGACCGTGCTTCCTCTCACGCTTATCAGCCGCGCCCGGGTGAGCCCTATCCTGTTCGGTCTCCTGGGCGATCTCGTCGCGAAGACTCCCACGAGGGGTCTCGAGGGGTCATGCATCGGATGCACTCTCATCATTACCTTCCTCTTCCGGTGGAAGCCGAATATCACGAGTATGTGGTCGAACCGGCCGAGCCTGTACAGCCCCTCCAGATACTGGTCTTCGAAAACCAGCTTCGACCTCACCTTGCTCCAGTCGTCCATGTCACCCGCGACGCCGTTCACGACGGTCGCTACTCGTTTGAGCTTCAATGCAGACACTCCTTGCAGGGAGCGATTCGCGGGAACAGTATTGAGTGTTTGGCCGTTCAATCGCGGACGAAGAATTCGTCGAGCCGGTCCTTGGCCTTCTCACGGGCGGTCTGATGTCTCTCCAGGAACTTCCAGACCTTCTCGAAGAGGAGTGCCTTGCACTCCCCGCACAGTATCTTGCCGGACCTGCAGCTGCCATGCAGCTCTTCAAGCTTGGAGTCGTCCGGCTCGAAGTGGTACAGGTTGTACTGATACACGGAGCATACCTCTGGGTCTCCTCCGGTCTTCCGCTGCTCGTCGACCGAGACGCGCCCCCCAGTGAAAGCGTTCATCACCTTCTTCTTCACGGTCTTCTCGTCATCGGTCATGAAGATGGTGTCGTTCATCGCAGTGGAGGTGGACATCTTCTCAGAACCCGCCAACGAGGGCATGAGCTTCGCGTGTATCAGAGCGGGCTTGTGGTATCCGAGGCCTCCCGCGATGTCTCTGGTCACCCTGAAGTGAGGATCCTGGTCTATCCCACAGGGGATGAGGCACGGGATGTTTCTTCCCTGCTGCATCGACTCCAGGAAGCACGGGACGGTTTGAACGCTGGTGAAGAATATGCTGCCTATGTTGTTCGAGTTATCGAATCCGAACACTGCCCTGATTGTGGAGAAGTTGATCCTCTTCGCCGCCTTGATGGCCATGGGGTACATCGTTTTGATGTACTCAGTGTCGAGGAAAATGTTGGTCAGCTTGGGGTCGAATCCGAGGGCGATGATGTCGAGCGCGTTGTCATAGCCCCAGCTTTTCGCGTCCTCGAGGCTGAGATGATCGTAGAACATGAACTTCTCGTCGTCCGTCAGCTGGAACCACAGTTTCACTTTGAAGGTGTCCTGGAGATACTTCGTAAACATCCAAGGCATTGTATGGCCTATGTGGATGGGGCCCGATGGTCCCCTGCCAGTGTAGAGGGTGAAACCGGGCCCGTTCTCGTACTGGTCCAGTATCCAGTCGAAGTCTCTGTGTGAGTAGAATATGCCTCTCCTTATCATCGGGTGTATGGGGCCATGTCTCTCGAGTCGTTTTATGAGCGCCTCATCTATCCTCTTCGTCCCGAATCGGTCGACGAGCTCGTCATAGTCGATGTCACCGGTCACCTTGTACGGGGTGACCTCGAATCCATCGTTCATTGGAACCTGTCCAGGGTTAAACGATGTCACATTATATGCTTTCCTCTAGGTGCGGCTGTCGGAAAGATATAAGACGCAAGAGCAGCGTCTAGAATTCAGCCTTCGGAGTGGCTGATCCGTGTACTCAACCGTTCGACGTTGTGCTGTCGCCTTCGCATTGCCGTTTCTGCTACTGGCGTTCACGCCTTCTGCCGTCGGCGCTCTCGAGCACTCGAGCGGAGACTTCTGGACATATGCGGTCGTCTTCTCCGTCGCCGATGTCCGGGTTTCAGGGAATCTCACTTACACGTTCATCGGTGAGGAAGCGCTGGAGGTGAACGGAACCTATCATGACGTGAGCGTCATGAAGATCAGCGGTGGGTTCACGGGATTCGCGGCAGGTCCATCGTACGACACTTTCCTCACCGGGCTCTTCGACGGATATCGATACGAAGCCCGGGAAGGGCTCGGAGTCGTTGGCGAGGAGACGGCTCTCCTCGTCAATCTCTCAACCGGGTTCGACGAGTTCCAGCTGGCGTCGTTCATAGAGATCCGCGAGACTGTCATGTACAGCGAGCCGTGGTTGTCGGGTTTTGACCCGGTGAACCCTGACCTCAACCTGGAGTGGAACGAGACTGTCGAGTTCTTCAGCACGAGCGCCTACAGCGATGATTCCACAGAGGAGAACGACGAGTCGACTGCCATTATGCCATTCAACATCTCCGTAGCTTCATCGGATGAACTGCTCGAGACCGACGCCGGGGCGTTCTCCTCTCGGCGGATATCTATCACCGATGGCTCGGAACTGGAGGTCATGTGGTACTCGGAGGAGACTGGCGGCTTCGTCAGAATGGAGTCCTATGGTCCCGAGGGTGACGATCCGGTGTTCGTCGCTGAGATCGTGAGCTACGAGCATGATCGGACCGGTGACGGCGCGGTTCTGGTTCTGGCTGCCACGGTCGTAGCGTTGTCGTTCGTCGTCCTTGTGGTGGCGCTGGTACTGGCGATAAGACGCGGGAGGGGGCGGACTTCCGCAGATGCCGCCCAAAGCCACATTGCGACGTCCCCCGAACCTGTCGAGACCGATGAGAATGCAGACCCGCCTGCTAACGATGCGGGATGACGAAGGAAGAGGGGTTCGAGTGCCAAGGGAATCGAGAAGGGTGTCGGAATCGAAGACCGTCGTAGCGAGAGTGATGATGCCGCAGGACGCGAACATCGCCGGCAATGTGTTCGGTGGCACTATTCTGAAGCTGGTCGACGAGATATGCTATGTCGTTGCGACCAAACATGCCCGGACCAATATCGTGACAGCCTCGGTTGACAGCATGAGGTTCTTGTCACCGGTTCATGTCGGGGATCTACTCACGCTGAAAGCCAATGTGAACGCCGTATGGCACACGTCGATGGAGGTCGGTGTGCGCATCGAGGCTGAGGACCCCAGGGCGGCCGAAGTCCGCCACACCGGCTCCTCCTATATCACATTGGTTGCCCTGGATCCGGCTGGAAAGCCATGCGAAGTCCCGGAGCTGTTGTTGGAGACTCCGGTCGATGAGCGGCGGAACCAGGAGGCGTGCCGAAGACGCGCGAGGAGGCTGGAGGAGAAGGCGATGGACATGTCGCTCTCTTCGTGAGAGCACCCCAAGGACGGCATGCGAAGGGTTTATCAATCCTTCCAGGAGAGCATGGCAGCGTTTTTGTAGGAGCATCAGGTTCTCCGGACCACGGGGGATAAGTTGGCTAGAGCTGTTTTCGATCCATTGACGAGTGAAGACGAAGACAATGTGCACCAGACTTCGATCAGGATACTGAACGAGGTCGGCATAAAGGTCACAAGCAAGTCTGTGCTGGCCTTTCTGAAGGAGCACGGAGCGATTGTTGACGAAAAGAGCGAGCTGGCCAAGATTCCGGAATCGCTTGTGGATGAGGCCCTCTCGAAGGCCCCGAGGGAGTTTCTGATGTGCGGCAGGGATCCGAAGCATGACCTCAGACTTCCAGCGTCACACCCGCAAGCGGTGAACGATGGCCAGCCGACTGACGTCTGGGACATCGATTCCCAGAGCAAGAGAAAGTCGACGATCAGAGACCTTGTGGACCTGACCGTCGTGTGCGATGCGATGCCGGAGGTGGAGCTATATTGGCCCGAGGTCGTCGCGACCGACCTCCCGCCGGAAGTCTCAAACTGCCACGAGTATGTCGCCTCTCTGTTCTTCACCGGAAAGCACGTCCAGCATGGTTCGGGGACAGCCGCGGACACGAACCTGCTCATCGATGCTGCCGCGGCCATCGTGGGGTCGAGGAAGGACCTGGCTCGAAGGACAATCGTTTCTATCACCCACACGCCGTTGACGCCTCTTCGGTATGAGGCGGGCGACATAGATGCCGTTGTTGAGTTCGCCAGGGTGGGTCTTCCTGTTGTACATCTCTCCATGGCGATATCTGGATCCGTCTCGCCAGTATCGCTTGCAGGGACCGTCACCCTCGTCAACGCCGAGAACCTGGCTGGGATCGTGATATCCGAGCTCGCTGCCCCAGGCGCTCCAGTGTTGTATAGCTCGGAGTCTGGCCCGATGGATATGAGGACCGGAGTCTTCCTATCGGGTTCCACGGAGGGGTCGCTGATAAACGCGGCCGGTTGCCAGATGGCGAGAAGGTATGGTCTACCGTCGCAGGTCGGCGGTATCGCCGCCTCCGGATGCATGCCAGGCTTCGAGATAGGTTATCAGAAGGCGATAAGCGGCCTGCTGCCCGCGATGGCCGGTGCGGACCAAGTTGTCGGCGTGGGCGGGTTCGAACGATCAGGATGCGAGTCTGTTGAACAGGTCGTCATGGACTGCGAGATGTGGCGGAATGTGCTCAGGGCATGGAGAGGAATAGACGTCAACGAGGCCACCATGGCCTTCGACGCCATAGCGCGGGTTGGCCCCGGCGGGTATTTCATGAAGGATTCTCACACTCTGACACACTTCAGAAGCGAGAATACGCTGCCGAAGATTG
>JAEHCN010000024.1 GCA_020696395.1 Thermoplasmata archaeon
GTATCTGAAAGTATCTTCAGCGACCTCGAGGCGGGCGAGCACACTGTCGACGTGCGTGCCTACGACAAGGCGGGCAACATGGTCGAGGAGAGTGTTGTGTTCACCGTCACTGAGGGCACAGGAATAAGCACCCTCCTGATCGGCGGCATCGTACTCGCGGTAATCGTGCTCGCGGCGGCCGCGGTGGCCTTGACCATAATGCGCAGGAGAGCAAGGGGGCCTGGCGCGGATGAGCCGCCCCCGGAGCCACCCGAGCACAAGTGAGACCGCCAGGATGGCTCCGACAGGGCCGACGACGCGGTCACTTGCTGCCGGACGAGGCCCCGACCTGCTCCGATTGCCTGTCAGCGTAGTCCTTGGCCACAGGGGCTTCGGACGATGGCCCGGCGTCGCTCTCCCCTCGGCCATTACGACCGTTGTTGCCGTTCCAGCCCTTCGACTTCTTCCCGTTGTCCTCGACGAAGGTCTTGATCAGAAGGTGTGCTCCAGCGAAGTCGACGTCTATGTCGCCCGTCCAGCGCTGCAGGCTCTTCCTGTATATCTTCTCGACCTTCGCGAGGAACGCCGTCAGCTTCTGGTCGATGTCCTTGGGACGGTCCCCCTCGAATATGATGGCCGCGTACAGCTTCTGCCCCCTCCTGACCATGACCCTGTAGTGCTCGAACCCGAAGAACTTCAGGTGCTCCTGCGTGGAGGACATCGAATCGTCCACGAAGTTCAGAACCGCAGTGAGCATGCCCGTGAAGATGTCTTCGTCCATGTGGTCTTCCCTAACGCTCTCCGCATGCCTGCTTATCAGGAAGCCGTCCTCGTGGACCAGCATCATGTCCCTGATCACGAACGGCTTCTTGCGCATGCTCATGACCATTCCGAACAGCGCGATGGACGTTCCAATCGTGAACAGCAGAATGAACAGACCCCACTGCGAGACGTTGTCCGCGGCAACCGGCTTGCTGATGGTTATCGTCATGGTCGACGTGTCCCACATGCCGTCGGTGTCGACCACCATGAGCTCGACATCGATGATTCTCGATCTCTCATCGGACGACAGGTAGTCCTCCGGGAAGTCCAGCCTCACCAGGGTCGCGTTGGCGGTGATGTACTCGCCGTACTCCTCGGGGACGACTATCTGAAGGAGATGTACTTGGTCGGAATCGGGGTCGTACAAGCAGGGAGACAGGTCGAAAGCCGTCTCGACGCCGACCGTAACGCTGAAGGCCCTGTTGATGTCGAACACCGGCGAGTCCGGGGCCGATACGATCGTGAGCACGATGGTCTCCTCTACGATTGCCCCTTCGGAGTCTGTGGCTCGGATGGTCAACTTGCTCTCGCCGTAGTAGTCTGGCGTCGTCCAGAACCAGAGCGCCCATCTGTCAAGACCGTCCTGCGAGGCGGACGCGTTCACATCGGGCGACCACGAGAACACCTCGAACTCAAGGTCGTTCCCGTCCTCCTCGTCCTCGAACCATGTATCGAGCACGCCCGACGGCGGGTATGGTATCGGCCAGTCCTCGGTAAACGAGTGGTCGGGCGGGTCCAGCGACTCGGGGGGTGTGTTGTCGGATACTGTCACGTTGATGGCCCACCAGTCGGAGAGCTCGCCGTCGGAGATGGATATGTTGACACTTACGTCCGAGCCGTTCATCGACTCGGGATAATGCAGCGACAGGACGGTGCCGATGATCGCGATGTGCACGCTGTCTGTGGATATCAGGAGCGAGCCTACGGGGTCGTCCGCGTCTCCGATGTACACCGTGAGGTCGAACTCGTAAGGCTTGTCGTACCTCACGGCTAGGTCTGGCACGTTGTCTATCCAAGGCGGCCCGTTGACCGGCAGAACGGTGACGAGTATGGCGTCCTCCACGCGTGCCCCCTCTGGGTCTATCGCGCTGAACACCACGTACTCCTCACCCGCCCATGTGAAAGGCGCCTGGACATCGACCTGTCCGTTCGTGATGGAGATGATTACCTGGTCCCGTCCGGCGACGTAGTACAGCACGTCCTCGTCGGGGTCCATGAAGTGGTCGGCCAGGTTGAAGGCGTTCTGCATTACCTCACCTTGGTAGAGCGTGATGTCGGGGAGGCCCTCGACCAGCACGGGCACGTTGTTCGTCGAGACGTCGACACCGATGACGGTCGAGCCTTCCAGTTCACCGTCGTCGACAGTGACGACTATGCTCTGCGTCGTGCCGACCAAGTCTTCCGGATAATTGATGCCGATTGACAACCGCTCGGCGTCCACATCGACGTACCGCTCGCTGGCGCTGTCCACGGACAGCTGGAGTTCGGATGGCTCGTTGTCTATGTCGGTGATGTAGTATCTTAGGTTGTAGACGTACCGCAAGTCATGGTGGACGGCCAACGGCGGGATGAGGTCGATGGTCGGGCCGTCGTTGACGGGTTCGATCTCGACGACCAACTCCGTCTCCGTGAAGAATCCATCAGTGTCTACTACGAACAGCTTCAGCGTGTTGCTGCCATACATATCGGGATTGGGCGTGAGCGTGAGCTCCAGGTTGCCGGTCCTGTTCTCGTCGCTCGCAGTCACGAGCGTCTCGTTTGTGACGTACCAACGCAGCAAATCGTCGCCGTACCTGTCGAACACATACGGTCCGAGGTCGTGAGTCCACGTGGGACCGTCCTCTTGGGCCGTCTGGGTGGGTACCGGCTCGAGGAACACGGGCGGGTGGCCTATCGGTTCGATCGATATGGCCATCGAGACTGAGACCGAGCCCGCGGTGACGTTGATGTACCCCGAACTGTAGGCGTCGCTCGCGGTGAAATCGACCGAGTCTCCGTAGTACACGCTAAGGGTACCGATGCCGCCCGTGAGCGTCCAGGAGAAGACGGCATCCGCGATGTCGTTTCCGTACTCGTCGAACGCGGTCGCTTCCAGGGTCGTCGTCGTTCTCTCGATGACAAACTCCAGTCCTTCGGGAACGAGTTCGATAGACGCCACGGGTGCCGGGTTGACCACGATGGGGGCGCTGAGGCCGACGATGTCATCCCCCGTAACGAGTATCCTGATGGTCTCTGCGACATAGTATCGCTGAGTCGTCATTTCCAGATGACCTGCGTGTGTGATGTCGCCAGAGGTCGTTTCCAGCTCGGCGGATGCTGGGCTGGTGCCCGCAGCGTTCATCGCCTCCATCGTGACCTCTCCCAGCCAGTAGCTCATGGTCTCGTTGGCGGAGTTCTTCGCCCATATGCCGACGTCGAAGTACTCTCCGGCCATGATCTCATCCGGGGCCTCGACGTAGAACGTCGACAGCCCCGTCCCGTAGACGACAGAAACCGACTCGATGGACGGCGTCGCGAGCGTATCGTGTGTGGTCACGTTGGCCCTGACGCGAATGGATGGCTGGACCGAGTTCAGGATCCCCGTCGTTTCCGACGTGACGAACTCCCAACACTCCCCCGAATCGACGGAGTAGTAGTAGTCAATCCGCCCGTTGACGTCGTCGTGCTCGGCGTGCAGCGTCAGCCATATGCTGAAATCGGTGGGCGTGAAATCGTGACTCTCCAGGGTTCCGTTTTCCGCATATCTCTCCCAGCCGACCGAGAACTCGTGGAAGACCGGCGTGTACCATTCAACCGGAGTGGACATGTACACCCGATATCTCATGTACTTGGCGTCGACATTCAGCGTCACGGCCCTGCCAGGGAGCATCGCGCTCCAGTCGGTCCACGAAGGGTCCGAGAGCGACGACGAGTTGCCCGTCCTGACCATCAGCTGGAGAGTCGACGCCGCTGGAGGGGTCACTCTGAAGAAGTCGAACTCGGCGGTGGGCTGCGCGGCCGAGTTGGAGGTTAGGAACAGACCGACCTTGACCTTCTCTTTCGTCATCGACTGTGGAATGTGTTGGTAGACGTTGGTCCAGTCAACACCGTCTGGGCTTACGAACAGCCACAACCCCGTGGAGTCCCTGACGGCCTTGAGCTGTGCGACGGTCATGTCCGCCCATGCGACGGAGGCCTTGGTGCTGCTTATACCGTTCTCGCAGGCAGCGACCCTGATCTTCCCGCTCGCGTCAGTGTCGCTCTTGGATATCGACAGCCAGCTCGTGTTGTCCTCGATTATGAGCATACCGGCATCCATCGCGTTGATCGTGAAGAGCTCCCTGAGCGAGGTCGTCGCTGTGAAGTCGCCGGTGATCTCCTGGTAGACAAGATTCGCGCCCAGGGCCTCGTCTGAGTTTTGCGTGTTTGGCTCACCCGTCACGTGGAGCCAACCGGGGGTCGTGACGCCCACGTTGTAGCTCCCGCCGCCGAGCGCGGGATTGTTCCACCATGTCCACTCGCTCGACAACGCCGTCCCGGAGAACTCGTCGTCCGGGAAGGACAAGGTGCTGTTGGACCATGACGCGGCCGTGAAAGTCGCGTTCGTGCCCGGCCCGATCAAGTCGGATTCGTAGGCCCCCTCGCTTCCCTGGATGGCGTAGTCGACAACCAGTTTGGGCTTGTACTCCGAGCTCCCGGGATCGTCTGAGGACATGAATGTCTTGATGTCGTTCCCGCCGGTCTCCTCAGGGACGAATATCATGCCGTTGTTGGGCACGTGACCCCTGACCCAGCACTCCACGAGGGTGGTTACATCGAGGTTTCTCCAGCCGGCCGTGTTGTCGAAAGTGCCTTTGTAGTAGATGTCGGACCCGTAGTCCCCTCCGGGATTGGTCCAGAAGCTTGATATCGAGGACATGGCCCAGGTGGCTTCGTCCTCGACGAACGGCACGTCGAGGGCGTGAATGCTGACGTTAACATCGTCGCCCTTACCGCCGGACAACTCGTACAACTTAAGGACGGCCGAGTTGACCACCGCCGTCGACGGGATGCTGCTGACGTCGAATCGTATGAGGGTTCTCAGGACCCTCCCGATTTCCGAGCCGATTCTGATGTCATTGTCTGTCCCGTGAGTGTCGTCCTGCTTGTCCTCGTCGATGTAGGTGTCGCATCCCATGCTATCGTCTAGCTCGATGGTGACGACCTCTTTGAAAGTCGTTGTCTCGTCGAGGATCATCGACCCAGGCTGGGATGAGTAGTCCATGTTCGCCCGGTATCCGGACGCGAAATCCGTCCCGGTCGTCTCTGTGCCAGACTCCGTGAGCCGGGCGAGGGTCGCCTGTCCGTCGCCCATCGTGACATTGGTCAGCAGATAGTCATCGGGGTCGTTCAAGTCCCAGAGTACCGTGTTCGTGTAGTCGGGATTGTCGATTATGACATGGTCGGAAGAGACAGTTGGAACAAGGGCGAGGAGGGGCGCAAGCATCATCGTCGCGCACACTAGTAGCGATGAGAATCTTCGAGAGCAGGCCGGTTTCGAGGTCGATACCCCGCGGTCGGAAGGTGTCCTAGACATGTCAAATGAGCCCTCGCTCGCCCTTGAGCGATGCATTACTACTCCCCCTGGAGTATTTATATCGTCGAGGGTGGGTTATCGGACGTGATAACGGCACTGGCGCGAGGCGCAGCGTCGAGTGACAACCGTCTCGACCACGTCCAGGCATGGCCGCCGCCTGACAGGACTTAAATATTACATACGCCACGCGGACCGGTCAGGTCCTTCGCAGGAAGTTGATAAGGGTTTCCCTGACGGCCGTCCATGCCTTCGACAGCGCGTTTCCCGCCTCGCGCCTGAAGACGACAGTCATCAGCACGCCCAGGAGGATAAGCGCCACCCCCGCATCCGACAGGAAGCTGGTGGTGCCCATATCCGCGAGTTCGCGCATGCCGTAGTCAAGGGAGAAGCCGAAGCTGAAGCCGCCGTCCGTGGTGAAGGTTATCGCGGGTTCGAAGTAGAACTGCTCGGGGACGACGGGCCACAGGAACGCCACGCCGCCCAGGTCCAGGATCACATGCGAAGCGAGATAGAACTGCACGACGAGCGCGGCCAGCAGCCACTCCGGTCTCCTGAATCGCGCGTAAAGTAGGATCACCATCGGCACGACCAGGATCGGTATGAAGCTGTGCCCGAGCGCCCTGTGCAGGTCGAACAACGCATCGAAGTCAGGGAGGACCGCGAGCGGGGCGAACATCAAGGCCTTCCTGGCGTCTATCCTGGCCGCCAGCAGGAACAGCAGCGGGAGCAGTAGGTGCTGGAACGGGTCCATCTCGCTCACGGCGAAGGCCGTTCGGGGTAATCAAAGCATTGGCTAGCCGATGCCTGGACGATGCAGGGAAGAATATTTATCGACCCAGGGGGTTCTTTCGGGTTGGGAGCATACCCCCATCCGTAGGAAGGAGCTGGATTGACATGCACGATATGACGAAGCGCGATGTGGAAGAGGCGTTCGCAGGTGAGAGTATGGCATACATGAAGTACTCCATCTGGGCCGATAGGGCGGAGATGGAGGGCAAGCCACAGGTGGCCCGCCTGTTCAGGGCGGTCGCGTCTGCAGAGAAGGTCCATGCGACGAACCACTTGCGCGTGCTGGGCGACATAGGCGAGACGCTGGCCAATGTCGGGCACGCCGTCGAGGGCGAGAACCACGAGGTGGACGAGATGTACCCTGCCTTCAAGGCGGTGGCCGAGCACCAGGGCGAGAAGGCCGCCCTCAGGAGCATGCACCTGGCGCTAGAGGTCGAGAGGATACACGCCAGGTTCTTCGCCAGGGCCAAGGAGGCCGTCGACGCCGGCGGGGACATCGAACTCGGTGAGCTCCACGTCTGCCCCGTGTGCGGCTACACTGGCGAAGGTACCATGCCCGATACGTGCCCGATATGTGGGGCCAAGAAGGACAGCTTCGCCAAGTTCTGATGGCCGGAACGCCGCTTCCCGGGCCATGGGGAGACCGAAGGGGCGGGAAGCCTGCGCACTACGAGGCCGGTCTCCGGTCGAGCGAACCCGGCATCGGGAAGCGGCACGGCTAGCATGCTTCCATTCGATGTCGGCCACAACTTCTGATTCTTCCAAATGTAAAGGCATCACGTGAAGAATTACGGCGATATACACTAATAGACACTTGGAGGATTTAATGGAGGGGACTGTAATGACCGGCAGCGAACAGGAGAATCCGGACGCCGCTAAAGGCCCGACGCCATCGACACGAAGTCGAGAGCCTCAGGGCAGGCTGACACGCAAACGACTGATAGCACTCGTCATAGCCGCGGTGGTAATAGCCGCTGCAGTGGTCTCGGTGACGGTCCTGAAGCCATCCCCCGAGAAGGCCACGATTGGCGTCATCATACCTCAGGGCGAAGGCCTCATTAGTCACTCGGAAGAGGTCAAGTCCGCTGTCAGGATGGCCATGGACGAGCTGAACGCGTGGGGCGGAATCGGTAACACCCAGTTGGAAATGGTCGTCGCCGAGATCCCCGAGGATACCGAGACACTGGTCGAGACCTTCGATGAGATGGAGATGTCACACCATCCGCTGGTCTATGTGACCATCAGCTGCACCTTCCTCACCGCCATGGCTCCACTTGCCGAAGCGGTTTCTGCGCCTCTGATTGGCCTGTCGTCGTTCCCGGGAGCCGTCGAGAGCTATCAGTTCGCCTACAGGTACAACATACCACCTGAGGTGGAGGTCAGCTCCACGATGGCCATCATGGAGCATCTCAACGTCAGCTCGGTCGGCATGCTGTACACGGAATCGCCTCGCGGATGCACTCTGCACGACGCCTTCGAGATGGAGATCCTAGCCACCGGAGGCAGCGTGCAGGCTGAGGCGTGCTCTGTCGACCAGACGGACTTCGACGCGGAGGTAGAGAACCTGACGGGCAACCAGGCCATATTCGTCGCCAGCACATGCACATCGCTAGCTCTGATGTTCGAGGCCATCTTCGACAACGGTTATGAAGGATACGTCGTGGCCTCCAGCTGCGCATCGTCGGCCTTCTTCTGGGATCTCGGGTCCACCAACGGCATCTACATCTCGGCCCCCTTGCTGTACAAGAAGGAGAACATCCTTGCGAGGGCGTTCATAGAGGATTTCAGGCAGGCCTACGGCATCGACGTGACCCATCACGGAGCGGTCGCTTACGACATAGTGCACCTCGTGCACGGCCTCCTTGAAGGAAAGGAGGTGACAAGGAGCAGCCTGGGGTACGAACTCAGCCAGGAATTCATCTTCACTGGGATCATGGGAAGCCTGACAATAGCTTCGGGAGAGCACGATTTCGGTTTCAGCGTATATCCTGCGATGATTGTGGAGGGAGAGCTATTGTACCTTTGACCCCCAAGCCAGGGCGGATCAGAGCCATGAGCATAGGCACGAAGACTCTCAGCATCTTCCTGGTGCTCGTCCTGGGCCTCACGGGCTTGGCGGTGTATTCCATAGACAAGGGCCGCGACAATATTGTCGAAGCGACAGGGCTCGAGAGCACCCACTACGCCGGCTTAGTCGCGTCCGTTATCGACAGGGCGGTATATCTGAAGTACCACGAGCTTTTCCAGGCGGGCGGTGACGAGCTCGTACAGTCATATCTGACGCAGTCGAACCTCGAGCTAGACGCGGTGGCAGATCCCGAGGAGTACCTGGCGGAGATCGACGCGGAGTGGGTGTCGACGCCGCTCGACGAGTCGACGCCGCTAATGGACGAGATATTGGCCAACGATGTCTCGGAGCGCTTTGAGGACCAGCTGGTGGAGCACTACATCGAGGAGCATGCTGTGATGATCTACAGCAGTGTCTCGGTCGTGAACAAGTACGGTGCGGTCGTGGGCATGTCTGTCCGAACGGCCGAGTACTGGTATGGCGACAGCTCATTGTGGCCCGAGCTCATGGAAGAGGGGCACTACTTCGGGGACATTGAGCACGACCCGATAACGAACACACACGGTATGTGCGTCTTCGTCCGGCTGGACGACACGGAGGGGAACGCCTTCGGCGCGATGATGGCGTTCCTGAACATTGTCGGCGTGGTGGACGAATCCGTGTACTTGGGTAAGGCCTACGCCTCGACTCAGCTTCGTGTGATCTCACTCGATGGCCGTATGATCTATTCCGAGGGTGTTTTCCATGTGTTCGAGAACGTCTCCAACGAGGAGTACTTCTCCGCGATTACCGGGCTGGAAGGCTACTTTCTCGCTAGCGAGAACGACCGCGACAGACTCTTCGCATACGCCGTTTCCTCCGGATACCTGAGATACGGCGGCGGTGACTGGATCGTAGTCATCGACCATGATGCTTCTGAGGTGCTCCAGCCCGTTGAAGAGCTGAAGACCAGCATAATCGCATCATCTGCCCTCGTGATCGTCGCTTCGCTGGTGTTGTACGGGTTGTTCGCCCACTCCATATCGAGTCGTGTACGAACGCTCGCATCCACGACGGATAGGTATTCCGAGGGGGACCTCGGGGCAAGGGTCGATATGAGGTCAGCGGACGAAATCGGCCAGCTTGGGAAGGCGTTCAACAACATGGCTGGCGAGCTGGAGACTCTGTACCAGGACCTCGAGAACAGGGTGCAGGTGAGGACAAAGGAACTCGAGCAGGCGATGAAGAAACTCCAGCTGCTCGGCTCGATCACCCGTCATGACGCGATCAACCAGGTGACCGTCATAATGGGGTGGGTGTCCCTCATTGAGGAGGCCGTCGACGACGAGGACGTCCTGCAGAGGCTGAATAAGATTAAAGAGGCGTCCATGAACCTGCAGAGGTATCTGGAGTTCACGGGGGTCTACGAGCGCGTGGGGGCCAAGCGGCCCGAGTGGATCGAGCTGGGGAACGCCGTCACACAGAGCCTCTTCGGGCTGGGCCCGCGAGAGTTCGAGCTGCGCAACGAGCTCTCAGGAGTGCACGTTTACGGCGACCTCATGCTCCCGAAGGTGTTCAGGAACCTGGTGGACAATTCGATAGCGCACGGAGGTGAGATCACGAGCTTGTCGTTCACGTGGAGGGAGGTGCCGGACGGCCTACAGATCGTGTACGAGGACGACGGTGTGGGCATACCGGAGGACATGAAGGAGCGGATATTCGGTGGGATTCCGCAGTCCGGGCGCAAGTCCCTCGGCCTCTATCTCTCGAAGGAGATACTCTCTATCACGGGCATCAGCATCGCGGAGACGGGAGAGCATGGCAAGGGCGTTAGGTTCGAGATACATGTTCCGGAGGATCACTACAGAATAGGCGAATCTGTGCCTCCTGGAAAAGAAGGAAATGAAACGGTTTGAATGGTTTCATCAGGAGCGAGGACATCACTTCGCAGGTATGTTCTTCTCCGCTTCCTGGACGATCGCGGCGAGCTCCTTCCTGATGTCGTCCGCGAGAGGCTCGACGTGATGGGTCTTGAGTATCTCCTTCGCCTTCTCCCTCGCGTGGTCGGCTGCGCTCTTGCTCCCGGCGTCCTTCCATGTCTTGTACGGTTGCCCGTCGGTCACCATCGGCTGCCACATCTCCCTCGCGTGGTCTATCGTGTGCTTCTTGCCCATGAAGTGCCCTTCGTGGCCCACTGCCTCGATGGTCTCCAGCGCCAGTGTGTCGTCGTCCACCTTCACGCCCTTGAGCATGTCCGCCATCATCGTGAACATCTCGTGGTCGATTATGAGCTGCTCGTACGACAACACCATCCAGTTCTCCAGCAACCCAGGTCCGGAGGTCATGTCCGCGCCCGAGAGGTACGCGATGAAGGCCGAGAAGGCCTTCTCGTAGCCTGCTTGCACGTCCGGCTCCTTGGAGCACGAGCCCCAGCCGCCTATGAATATCGGTATGTTGTAGTACCTGGACATCTGCACGTGGGCCGCCCTGACCATGTTGGCCGCGGGGAACAACCCCTCCATGAGCCCGGTCTGCACGTCCATCGCCATCGGCTCGGAGCTGTAGCATAGCGGCGAGCCGGGCGCTGCTAGCTGCAGTACGGTCGCGAGTGCGATCACCTGCGCGTTGCCCAGGAGCGTCGCCCCGGCGACGGTCATCGGTGCCGTCGCGCCGACCAACGGCATCGCCATCAGCAGCGGCGGGCAGCCCTTCTTGCTGAACTCTATCGCGGCGTCGGTCGTCATGCCCAGCACGAGCGGGGAGGTCGTGCACGTGAGGTTCGATATGATCGGCCTCCTCTTCAGCTCCTTCTCGCCACCCACGATGGCCTCTGCCATCTTGAGCTGGTAGATCGCCTCCTCCTTCTTGTAGGTCGAGCCCGTGGTGTAGTGCTTCGAGCAGTTGTCCATGGAAACCTGGAACTCGTGCACCGTGTGCGCGTGCTCTGGCACGTCCAGCGGAGTCACCAGAGGGTTGTACATGTGCATCATGGGCAGGTAGTCGACGACCTTGGCGGACTCGCCTACATCCTTCTTCGTCGACGGGCGTCTCTCGCCCGTCTCGAGGTCTATCGTGGATAGGCCGACCCCGTCCGTGCATGTGTAGCAATGCCTGCCGTCGAGGACGAAGTCCTTCTTACTGTCCCTCGAGGCCATCTTCACCGGGCGTTTGCACTTCCTCATCATCTCGTCCACGAGGTAGCCCGGTATCTTGCATACCTTCGTGTTCTTGTCGACATCCGCGCCAGCATCCTTCAGCAGCTGCCTGCCCTGGTCGCTCGTGACCTTGATGCCCATGTTCTCCAGCAGGTAGAGCGAGTTGAGATGTATCGCCTCCGCCCCCGACTGGTCCATGACCTCCAGCCTCTTCATGCCGAACAGGCCTCTCTTGATGTCCTTGGCCGCCATGTAACCTCACTCTCCCTTGCCCGCAAGCTCCTTCGCGGTGTCTACAGCCCTGCCCGCATCGGACGAGTACGTGGCGCCTATCTCGGCAGCCCACTCCTCGCTGACGGCCGCTCCTCCGACCATCATCGGGGCGGTCACTCCAGCCGCCCGCAGCGCATCCACGAGACTTTTTTGCATGCCGACGGTGGTCGTCATGAGGGACGACGCGCCGACTATACCAGCACCGACCTCCTTCGCCTTCTCGACGAAGAGCTCGTTCGCGGCGTCCTTGCCGAGGTCGTGCACCTCGAAGCCCCCCGCCTCGAGCATGATCTTCACGAGGTTCTTGCCGATGTCGTGTATGTCCCCCGCCACCGTGCCGAGGACCACCTGGGCGACCACGTTGCGCTTGCTCGCTGCCTTCTTCAGCTCGGGCTCTAGCACCTTGATCGCCCCGGCCATGATCTCGGCGGCGTAGATCAGCTCGACGACGAACATCTCCTTCCTGCCGAACTTCTCGCCCACCTCGCGTATGCCCTTCGCGAGGCCGTCCTCTATCGCCTCGACGGGGTCGACCCCGGCGGCGAGCGCCTTCTTCGCAGCCTCGACGGCCTCCTCCTCCTGAAGGTTCTTCACGCTGTTTTCCAGCTCACTCAATATCGCTTTCTTGTCAGCTTCTTCGACCATGTCTCGCATCACCTTTCTGGTTCAATTATTTTTAAGGAGCGAAGAAAACCGCCCTTATGTAGTGAAAGATGTTTCAGGGTGGAAAATCAATGTCAACTGCGGCGCTAGCTGCCCACCTGCAGCCCAGCCCCCGAATGCATGAGCAGGCGAACGAATACGGGATCGCTTAGGCAGGTCTGCTGTCGGACGGGCCTGCCGCGTCTTGCTCCGCACCTCGTTGAACGGTTCATCGTGCTCTCCTCGTTTTCTCCCTTTAGGCAAAGCGTGGGGCTGCGCGCATGCGCGCTCGAGTTTCCTTAAGGAAGCGTCCGATACTTAAAATTTGACGGACTCCGGCGCTGATTTTGACAAAACATTCGGAAAACGATTATAAAGGGGCCCAGCATCTACCAATCAGCCCCGTCTGCCGCTTAGGTGTTGGGGTTGGAGGTGTTCTCCTATGGCTATCGCACAACTCAAGTTTCTGAGCAAGGACGAAGAGGGGATCGTCCACGAGCAGAGCCTGAAGAGCCTGGCTACGCTGGGAGTGAATGTGAAGAACGACAAGGTCCTGAAGATGCTCGGGGACGCCGGAGCCACGATTGACGAGGGCACGGGCATAGCCAAGTTCTCGGAGGACATGGTCAACGCTGCGGTCAAGAACGCGCCGAAGAGCATCGTCTTGGGCGCTCGCAATCCAAAGCACGACAAGAAGCTTCCGGTCGAGACGTACTCGCTCCTCGCTACCACAGGACTGGCCGTGTACACGACCGACCTGGATACCGGCGAGAACCGTCCGTCCACCGACGCCGACTTGGCCAATTTCTCGAAGCTCGCGGACGCGATGGATGGGGTCGACGTCAATTGGACGACCGTCACCGCGACGGATGTGAACCAGGAGACCCTCGCGATAAGATCGCTATGGACGGCGTTGAAGAACGGCGGGAAGCACGTGCAGGTGGTTCCCGCGGCGAGGGACGGCAAGGACGCGCGGAAGCAGGCGGAACTCGCAGCGCTCGTTGCCGGCGGGGAGGACGAACTCAGGAGGCGTCCGCTGTTCTCCGTCATATGCTGTCCAATCGCCCCTCTGTCGTTCGACACGGGCCCAGTGGACGCCCAGGTCGAGTTCGCGAGGGCGGGCATACCCGTGGTATGCATGTCCATGTCACTCTCGGGGCTGTCTGCCCCGGTCACGATGGGTGGAACGCTCGTGAACATCAACACGGAGAACCTGGCGAGCCTCGTGATATCGCAGACGGCCGCAGCAGGCGCTCCGTTCATCTACAGCTCTGAATCCGCCCCTATGGACGTGAAGACTGGGATGATGGACTACGCTTCGCTCATGTTCCCGTTGATATGCGCGGGCGCGTCCCAGATGGCCAAGAGGTACGGCCTGCCCACGATGGTCTCCAGCTGGGGCGTCGAGACGAAGAGTCCTGGCCTGTTGCTGCCTTTCAGCGACGTCTTCCTCTGCGCCGTGAGCCCCTTGTCCGGCTCTGACATGATTTCCGGCGCGGGCTCCATCGACTCCGCAAAGGGCGCGTCGTTGGAGCAGATGGTGATCGACTCGTACATGTGGGAGGATATCCGAACCGTCATGAAGAAGTACGAGATTACCGAGGAGACTGCCGCGCTCGACGTCGTCGAGGAGGTCGGCCACGGCAACTCGTTCCTCAACAATGTGCACACCGCGCGCAACTTCAAGAATGAGCTGATATTCCGGGACCCGGAGAAGAAGAAGTGGCAGGCTACGATGTCCGACAAGATGGTGCCGGAGGTCAGGGAGCTAGTCCTGCGTATTCTGAAGGAGCACAAGGTCCCGCCGATCGACCCCGAGGTCCTGAGGAAGGGGGACGAACTCATAGCGAACTACGAGAAGGAGCTCGGAGTCTAATCCCGCTCCGTCCCCAAAACGCTATTATCGCAGCTCGGCCATGGGCTTGCATACACAGGACGAGAAAGGTTCCATGAGCGCGACTGACGATCGAAAACAAACGCGGTGTGAGGAATCGCACATAACACGGTTCCGCAGGATGCTCTCGCAGGAGCAGGCACGTTGCGCCCCGGTCGTCCAAGTGTGCCGCAGACGGAGGCCTTTGTTTGGTCGTGAGGATTTCCCGTTCGCCTCACTATCGATGCTCGTGATACTCGCGAGCCTGTTCATCCTGTCGATGCATCTCGGTGGGTGGACTTGGTCGAGCTGGACGTACGCGTTCTCTCTCGGCATCGCGGTGCCACTGGTCGTGATCGAGGTCAAGCGCAGGGCGGTGATTACTGGCGCGGCGATACTCCTGTTCTCCGCCACCGCACTCATAGCGGCGGGCCTTCCTCAGTACTTCGGCTACTCCACCTCGGCCCTCTCCTGGTATGACCTCACTGCACACTTCCTGGGAGCGCTCGCCATTACAGTGCTTCTCTGGTCCGTTCTGTGCTGGGTCGGGGCGGACGGTGGTCGCGCCATTCGTTTCAGAACACGGCTGATGTTCGTCGTCGCCTCGATGCTAGTGGCGTCCGTCGTCTTCGAGCTGCTGGAGTTCTCCACGGATGCGATGATGGGCTGGGCCAACTTCCACGCGGGAATCGACACGATCGGCGACATCATATTCGACGTGGCGGGCGTCGCAACCGCGGCGCTGGTCATAGCCAGGCATCAAGTGATTGTCATCAAGCGGCCGTTCTGGCATGCCGATGCCATTTCGACTTGAGCTTGCGTTGTTGGACGAATGTGGATCAGAACCCGCTTTCGATCCGGTCCATGATCTCCATCACCCTGATTGGATCAGGCTTCTCGGGCATGCTCTCCGCGTTGGCGTCCTTGCTGCACGCATACTCGATTGCTCGTACGAGCGCATCTCGGTCGTGGTCGCAGACCGCACTGAGTTTCGTTGGGAGGCCGACACTGTCGCACCAGTCGATGATTGCGCGTACCTGGTCGTCAGGCCTGCCCTCGTACGCCGCCTGGACGATGGTTCCGTATGCGACGATCTCGCCGTGCTCCGCCTTCATCGTGCCTGTCTGGGTCAGCCCGTTGTGGAGCGCATGCGCCAACGCGCAACCGGTGTTCTCGAACGCTATCGCAGATGACAGCTTCACGGCTTCGATGACCTCGTCCACGGCATCCGAATGAGTGCCGTGCTTCAGAGCCTCCACGGCTTCTAGGCCGTTCCTCATGAGCGATTCGAAGGTCGCGTTCGCGAGAGCGAGCGCCGTGTTGGTCGGCACCGATCCTCCCTTCTTCCTCATGGCCTCCGCGTGTGACTCCCCCTCGAACTTGGCCGTCAGAGCATCCCCCATGCCCCAGATGAGGTATTTCACGGGCGCAGCGGCGATCACGTCCGTATCGACTATGACAATCGCTGGATTGTCCGGCAGAATCACTGCGTCCAGGAATTTATGGTCCTCCGTGTACACGACGAACTCCGCGCTCCCGTCCGCGTTAGTCGCGCATTGCGTGCCGACTGAGACCGCGGGGACTGCGAGCTTCCATGCGACAGCCTTTGCGGTGTCCACCGCTCTACCTCCACCGACACCTATGACGAAATCCGGCTCGACTCGCCTGCCCTTTTCGACGAGCCTTTCGATCGTGGCGTATGTGCAGTCCTTGACCTCGCTGTCGATAGCTACGACTTCGATGCCGCTTGCATCGAGGGACGCCCGTATCCGCTCCTCTGTGACAGAGATGGCTGTGCGGCCGCCGATCACATATGCTCTCTTGCCCAGCTTGCGTGCGTTCTCCCCGAGGAGCGCGATAGCCCCTCTCCCCTGGATGTACAGGGACGCCGCTATCAACTTCCTCTGATTCCTCATTACGAATCCAGACGTGCAATCCTTGCGCGATATTAAAAGTAAACCTTAAGCGAGCCGAGGCGATACTCTAAGGTAGCGGTCATCACAGAGGGATTGGATCATGGATGAACCCCCATGCAGCGTCTGTTCTCAGAAGGACGTCAAAGGGAAGACTCGGGCCAGATACGAGGCTCAGTGGGGGCAATATGACGAGCGCATCGCTGCTGAGCGCCGTCTTAAGAACTCCCCTGTAGCCGACCCTTTGCTTAGGACGATCATGCCGTTCGCTGGCAAGACGATGGTCGACCTTGGCGTGGGAACAGGAGGATTCGCCTTCCGCGCCATGGAGCTCAGCCCTCCGAAGGAGATGATCGGCGTGGATTTCTCGTCGCGTGCCCTTCAAGTTTCGAAGGCAGCCGCGAGCGTTCAACCGTTCGCCGTCATGGATTTCGAGGGCGTGCTCGGTGACCTCGAACGCCTACCACTCACCGACCGATGCGCCGATGTCGTACTGAGCCAGGCGAGTTTCAACCTCCTGCCGGACAAGAGCGCCGGGATGAAGGAGATGGCGCGCATAGCCAAGCCAGG
This sequence comes from Thermoplasmata archaeon, assembly GCA_020696395.1. GTDB lineage: Archaea > Thermoplasmatota > Thermoplasmata > UBA10834 > UBA10834 > UBA10834. Next base: position 16,619 of record JAEHCN010000024.1, read on the forward strand.
AGCGAAGATTCTGCTATCCGACGCCTTCAGGACGAGGGTGAAATGCGAGGGCGAGCCGTGGGAGGCGTGCGTGGGGGGCGCCGTCACCGTCGCCGAGTTCTCCACGCTCGCACTCTCCGCGGGGATCATCATCACGCAACAGATTGATTTCACGCGGCAGGTCGTTCAGCTCGTGAAGTCGAAGAAGTGGGACTGGCCAGAGTTCATCGAGCACCGACTGGACTATAGAGGGTTCGTGATGGTGAGGGCCTGAGATCGCGCCCGCCCTTCATTCCTTGGCATCAACACCGACGGTGTAGCGGTCTAGCTCGTAGCTCTCCCTCGGCCTCTTCTGCGCATCGAGGGCGCGTTGGATGAACTGCCCGCAGTTGCTGCCTATCCTGTTCTCCTCGAGCTCCCCTATGCTCAGTATCACGTCGTAGCCGCTGTCCCTGAACATGTCCACCATGGTCTTCGACGTGTGGTCCGTGTGTGGGTCTATGACCGACTGCAGGCTCTCCTCGTTCGAGCGGACTGTCGGGTTAAGCGGCGTCAGCTTGATAACGAACATGGACGGGTCGAAATGCTCCTCGACCACTCCGACATCTATGGGGTACCCGACGGTGGGCGCGAAGTTCAGCGTGACCTTCTTGTCGCCGTCCGACGTGTCCACGAACCGATCCGAGAACGCCGCGATCTCCTCGAAGGACAGCTTCTTCGTGGGTATCATCTCGTCCCTCTTCTCCTCGTCAGTCGTGTGTATCGAGAACTGCAGCTGAAACCTGCCGTTCGGATAGTGAGTATTCTTCACATCGACGAGCCTGTCCAGGAACCCACGGGCCACCGCGTTCCCGGGGCCTATGGTCGAAATGGACACGTAGAGCCCGGGCGCGTCGAACGCTCCCGGAAGCCGCTCCATCGCGTCGAGGACCGCCGGGTTCAGGGCGGGCTCCCCCATCCTGGCGAATTGCACCTTGAACTTCGATGACGGTACGACTCCGTCGGGGTACCTTCGTCGGACCATGTAGTCTATCTGCGAGAGTATCTCGTCCGCCGTCATCCTCCCCGAGTAGTTGCCGCCTGCATCGCACATCTTGCACTTCACGGGACAACCGTACATCGAGGAGACTATCATGACCCACTTCTTCTCCCTGGGGTTCGGCGGCTGAAGCGATTCGACGAACTCTATCATGTGCCTTCCGTTGCCGTCGCTCGCGTGCTCGTGCTCCCTCATGTCGGCGACGTACACCTTCGCGAGGTCGTCCCTGCCGTATTCAGCTATGACCTTCAACTAACAACACCTCCTCTCCTCTTCAGCAACTGCTCGACAAGCATGGCCGCGTGGACACCGTCCCCTGCGGCTATCGCGGCCTGTCTGTGTATGCCTCGCACGACGTCTCCCGCGACGAACAGTCCCTGGACGCCCGTCATCGGCGGGCGTTCTCCTGAATCGTCGATGCGCTCCTTCAGTTCGGATGGGAGCAAGTCGATGCGGGGCTCTCTGCCGTGCGCGACCACCACGATGTCCGTCTCGAAGACCTTCTTCTCATCGCCACGGGCACATTCGACTCTGACGCCGTTCGTCGACTCCGTCATCCTCTCGGAGACGTAACCTTCTGACACCTCGATGCCTCCTGCCTTCGCTCTCTCCAGTAGCAGTGGGAGGCAGCTGGCGGTAGACCGTGATACGATGGCCACCGAGTTCCCCCGTGCGCTCATGTTGATGGCGTAGTCGAACGCGGCGTCCCCTCCTCCGAGGACGAGCACACGTTTGCCACGGACGTCGTCGGTCCCGATCGACGAAAGCCCGTAGAACAGCCTTCGCCCCTCGAGCTCTCCCGCGCCTTCAATCTCGGCCTTCTTCGGTGCGGTCCCCGTCGCGATTATGACCGCGTCGGACTCGTATGTGTCCGTTTCCGTCTCGATGACGAACGAGCGGTCCTTGGAGGATATCTTCGTTACGGATCTCTTCTCCAACCGCACTCCGAGCTTCTCCATCTGGTGGACCATGAGGGACGCGAGCTCCTTGCCCGAGACGCCGCCCGGGAAGCCCGGGTAGTTCTCGACCAGGTTCGCCTCCCGTAGCAGTCCTCCGGGCTCGCGCTCATCGAGGAGTAGCGGCTCGACCCCTGCACGCTTGAGGAACATCCCGGCCGCAATGCCAGCGGGTCCCGCACCCACGATGACGACGCTCACCCTCTCATGCATCCGAGCACCTCCTCCGTCGTCACAGGGATGACGAACCCGTCCGTCAGGCATCTGAGGCTGGATTCATGCAGGTCGTCGTTCGAGGACGCAGTGCCGTCCATCACGAAGAACACCTCGAAATCGCGCATGAAGGCGTCCCTCGCCGTGGATTCGCAGCACAGATGGGTCATGACGCCGGTGATCAGCAGCCGCTCGACACCCTCCGAGCGGAGCAGGTGCTCGAGGTCCGTCCCGAGGAACGCGCTGTACCTCGTCTTCCTTACCACCTTCTCGTCTGGGAGCGGCAGCAGATCGTCCACGATCTCAGATCGAGGGTCGCTGATCCTCAGGTTGTCGCTCCACCAGGTTCCCATGATGCCCGACGGCTCATCGTCCAGAAGGGCGTGACGGGTGAACATCACCGGGAGACTCCTGGATCTGTAGGCCTCGACCAGCTTCTTGATGTTCTCGGCGACGAGCGGAGCGTCGGTGACGAACGCATGGGACGACTCGTCCATGAAGAAACGCTGCATGTCGATGACGAGCAACGCGGACCGGTCGGGCGTGAAAGGATGCCGCTCACCCCTGTAACCTCTCCTGTAAGGGGCGACGGACCTCAGCAAACGGTCCGTTTTCGTCGGGGACTCCTCTCCGGTCATTCCTGAAACCTCCGATGAGTCGTTTCCTGGATTCGGAGGCTGGAAACGGTAGAAACAATGCCTCGGGCTGATGGGGAATACGAGGTACTATTATTCAGTTTTTGTCGAAACTGGTCATCCCCCGCTGTCAGGAGGATGCAATGTGCGGGCTCTCAGAGAGCGCGAACAGGAACTCATCCCAGAGTGTGTCCTCTCCGAACGCCAGCTCGCCGTACTCGTACAGGTGGTTCATGGCGCACGTGAAGTATATGCTCAATCCGGTCGTGTTCATGCAGGCTCCGGTCTCGGTCGTCACGAAGTCGTAGTACACGACCGTGCCCTCGAGGAGCTCCATGATACGCTCGGATATCTCCTCCAGCTCCGGCAGCCTACCCGCCAGGTTGGATGCGAATATGCCCAGGTCCACGAACGGGTCAAGCTCGCCCAGGTACTGTATCTGGGGCGTGTGCACCTCGGAGCAGTGCTGTATCACCGATTTCCGCCCGCCCTCCTCGGCGTAATCGAGCAGCGCAGACGCAAGCTCGCCGACACCCTCCTCGACCAGGCGTGATACTTCGGAGAGGTCTATCAGCGATTCGGAAGCGTACGGGTACCCGCCTATCCCGAGCCCGGCGCACTGTCCGTAGTACTCCATGAAGACGTCGACCATTGTCGTGCCGACGTTGTACGGCGTCGCCTCGTCGAGGTCGTTGAGCCTGTTCAGCAGCCACTCCCATTCGAACCCGGGCCTGGCGACTGTGGTGATCGCTCCCACCATGTAGTCCGCGAGGTCCCGTATCTCGTAGGCGACCTCCACGGCAGCCATAAGGCACGCGTCGAAGGTTATGACGCTCATGACTCCGTGCTCGAAGGTCTTGGCAGCAGAAGCCACGGCGTCGGATATCTCGTCCATCGTCAGGAAGTCATATCCGCCGTCCGGCAGCGGGGAGCTGTCGTCCCAGCATATGCCGTACCAGCTCGCACCGTGGTCCCAGAGGACCAGCATGTAGTTCTCCGCGGGTGCGAAGCGCGCCGCGAGGACGACGAAGTACTCGAGCGATGCTCCGTCTCCCATGTTCAGTTCGCCGGGGCATCCGCCTGCGATATCGTGACAGTCGCAGTCGTGCACCCCTGCCTGGATATCGATGTCCACCTCTCCGTCCTCGACGAAGTACCAGTGAGTGCCTTCGTACGCCTCGTAAGTGTCTGCGAGTATTACGACGTTGATCCTGTCCGAGGAGCAGACCTGCTCCATCTCAGCGATGTCCTCGAACATGTTCGGCTCCAGGTCGTTGTCCGCATCAAGGTACACCATGATGGTCCATTCTGCGATGTCGTCCTGTGGCCCGTTCTCTCCGCGGAAACCCGCGACAGGCATGGCGAATGCGACGACGAGTGTGAGCGCGACGACTGCGCGCGCAGTATTTCGATATCTTAAGCTCTCCTCCCCCGTGAGCGGGGACAATCTTGGTGCGGGTACAAATTGGTTTCGAGGTATACTGACTTGCCATTGACCACAACCATACGTCGAGCTCCTGGGCACGGACCTGACGAGGACGGTACCTGGGCCAATCGGGACAATGGTTATATCCGATTCTCCCGGTGGGAGTGACAGGTTCAAGGAGGATTTGACTTGAGTGAAGAAGCGAAGACATGCGAGGCGGACCCGTTTTGCGGCG
>JAEHCN010000084.1 GCA_020696395.1 Thermoplasmata archaeon
CATCATCATCCTGTACCTTGACGCGCTGGAGTTCAGCTCCGTCGATATTGGGCTTATCTTCGGAATAGGGACCATAGCAGGCGTCGCCTCTCTGATGCTCACAGGATTCCTAGCAGACAAGTTCGGAAGGAAGCGGCTCCTCCTCATAGGCCTCGCGGGAGACATGATCGGTCTCGCGCTCTTCCTGTCGGAGAAGAACCTGATAGTGTTCATCGCCGCCTCCGCGATAGCGAACTTCGGAGGGTCGATAATCCAGCCGGCTCTGATGGCCCTGCTGGCAAGCAAGACGAGCACATCGAAGCTCAAAGTCCTGTACGGCCTCCAAGGCTTCTCGAACCAAATAGGGCTCACATTCGCTGCCCTCGCTGGGATGTACCTCCCCGGACAGCTTCCGATTGACGAGACGAACGGATACTGGTTCGTCATCGCCGCAGGTGCAGCGTTCGCCGTCATCCCGATAGTACTGGTGTTCCTCACATCCGATTCTAAAGGAGAAGGGAACGGGACCACCTTCAGAGGCATCTTTCGAGGGTTCGACTCCAGGATCAGAAGGATCCTGATCATGTTCTCCCTCCAGAACGCCCTCATAGGGTTAGGGGCGGGTCTGCTCGTGCCGTGGTTCCCGCTGATATTCCAGGATGGAATGGGAGCATCGAGCACGCAGCTGGCGCTGATGTTCGCCCTGTCGAACATAGCCGTGGCTTTCGGATGGTTCGTCGTGCCGAAGTTCGCCGAGTTCAGAGGGAGCGTGATCCTGGTGAGCGTGTGTCAGCTGGCATCGATAGGCTTCATGGTGGCCATCCCGTATTCCCAATACCTCGCGGGGGCCGCGATACTGTACATGATCAGGAACGTGCTGATGCTCATACCGATCCCGGTCCTGAATGCGTATGTCATAAACATCGCCCCTGAGAACATACGCGCGAGCTTCTTCGCCCTGAGCCAGGTATCGTGGATGGTGCCGTTCGCCCTCGCAGAGGGCCTGTCAGGGTTCTTCTGGGCGGACGACTACTCGAAGGTGGAGCCATTCTTCGCGTGCGCTGTGCTCTACATAGTGGCAACGCTGATATTCTACTTCTACTTCAGAGGCATCAAAGAACCCTCGGACATGACGACGCCCCCACGGCAATCGAAGAAGATGGCGTAGCGACACACAGAATGCATAGCCCACGCTGGAAACGCTCTAGAATGACAACGGCTAGGTCGCGGGCGGGAGCCAGGAACGCATCATTCGCTGGTCGCAACCATACGAGCACCCGACAGCTCGACGGGGGTCGGCGCGGCTCGCTCTGGATCGGGGGACTCGCCCTTCAGTCTGAGGGCCTCCTCGAGAAGCTGCGACAGCCATTCCTCCTCCCAGTATCGGATCCTAGCGTCGAAGCACATCGATTCCCCTGGCATACTTCCGTTCCTCCCTAACGATATATACTATGTTTTCGGCTATATATCAATCTTACTCGGGGATTGCTGGACAATTGACCATTTTGTACGGTTCAATGTCTCCAATTGACCATTGTACGGGTGAGGACGCGCAAGATAAATATCAAGATTGGTGTACGATAGCTCCTGATGAAAGCCGGGGCCAAGAAGACCAACAAGTTCGAGCTGGACGACCTCGACCTCGACATACTCCGGAGCCTGAACGACAACGCGAGGAAGAGCTTCAGGGACATCGCGAAGGAGCTGCAGATATCCCTCACCACTGTCTCCAACCGGGTCAAGGCGATGGAGCGTGCGAGGATCATACAGGGTTACATACCGGTCCTGGACGCCACGAAACTCGGATACGACTTCATGGCCATCATCGGGGTCAAGGTCATCCACGGCAGGATACTGGATACGGAGAGAGACCTGGCCAAGGACCCCGCGGTCTATGCCGTGTTCGACTCGACCGGTGACTGGGACGCGCTCATAATGGCCAGGTTCAAGAACAGGGAGGAGCTGAACGATTTCGTCAAGAGGGCGTTGGACCACGAAAACGTCGACAGGACGTTCACGCAGGTCGTCCTCAACATCACGAAGGACGAGAAGCGCGTGAGAGTGTGACGCAGGCACGCATCGAGTGTTTTTCGAACGGATGCACGAGCAGGGGCAGTGCAATTTATGTATCGAAGTGGGCATGGGGTACTGACCCGCTTCAGATATGGGGGGTCAGGGAAGGGTTATGAGGGCGATTCGCAGAGCGGCCCTTGCAGGGGTCTGCCTCACGCTGATTTCCATCTCCATGGTACTCGGAGCGTCCAATGTGAACGCTTCAGATGACACAATAAACGTCATCCCGTCCTTCGACCCGCCGAAGGCGGCGTACTGTCCGGGCGAGAACTTCACGATACAGCTCACCGTGGTCAACATGCTCCTGTCAGAGGACTATGTCTACGACGACCTCGCCTACAAGCAGAAGGTGACGAACGTGTCCGTCCACTTCTCGTGGATGACGCCCAACGAGTATGTCTGGAAGAACGTGACGAACGAGTCGTCCTGGCTCGAGCCGGACGGGCTCGGCTCCGAGACATACGATCTCAACATGTCCGTGCCGGCGGACGCCGCGTACGCGACACACAGCTACTACTTCAAAATCGAGTACCTGACCCATACACCCTGGGGAGACATCCCGAAGATATGGGGGATAGGAGACACCTACAGGGACTTCGTGGTGGAAGCCGAATCCGACGCCGGTGTGGAGGGAGGCGTCGTCAACCTCACGCCCTACGTAGCGTTCGTCGCGATAGTGCTCTCGATCGGAGCCGTCGGTGCGGTCATGTATCACAGGCATGGCAGGGGCGGCCCGGGCCAGCCCGTGCACAGCCTCGGTGCGGCCGTGGCTGGCCAGCAGGACCCGTTCCCCGTGATACGTCCACTTCCAGGGGAGCATTTCCCGGTGGAGCGCGGATTCGTCTACCTGGTGAAGGAGAAGAGGCCCCGGGTGTCCTTCGACATGTTCAACGAGGCGGTCAGGCACGACGCGAAGGGCATGCTCGTGGCGCGAGAGCACCCGAACCGCCTGAGGCACTCGCACGACTTCGAGGCGGAGAAGCTGCTGTGGCTCACGCGCAGGGCGGGCGTGGACCACATCGACCCGACCGAGCTCAGCCTGCTGAACCTTAAGATAACAAAGTTCGTCGAGAGCATGAACAAGGCGGTCGTTCTGATAGAAGGGGTCGAGTACATGATAACCCAGAACGACTTCGAGAGCGTGCTCAGGTTCGTCAACCACATGCACGACTTCGTCCTCACACACGATTGCGCCGTTATACTCGTGATAGACGCGCGGGTGCTCAGCACGAGGGAGCTCGCGCTACTGGAGAGAGCGACGAAGATAGTCGAACCGTTCGATGAACAGGAATCGTCATCGGAGAACGGGCCCATCAAGACCGTGTCGTGAGACCCCGCATCCGCGGCAGTCAGTATACACAAAGTTCTAAATCGGGGAAGGCCCTCACCAAGCCTGCGAAGGTCCGTCGCACAGACCTCCGCATATCCCGTCGGTGGGTGCGGCTCGGATGGAAGCATGATCTGATCCGGCGGCGTCCGCTCTGACGGGGCGATGCACGGCGCTGGCCGTGTGGGGGAGGAGAAACCAGTGGATGCGCTCATAGCTACAGCCGAGGCCAGACCGGACCACGCAGTGGGTATCATATTCATCACTGTGATGCTCGGGCTCGGCGGCGCCGGGAGCGCGCTAGCGTACATCGCGGTGCAGGCCGACGCTGAGAGCGCTGACTGGTCCTCCTTCCCTTCCATGACCTATCCCAGAGCGTGGCCCGAGCTGGTCACGCTCCCGAGCGGCGACATCGTCGCCATAGGCGGTCTGTCGGTGAGCGGCCCGACTGCCACGACCGAGGTCTTCGACCCGGACGAGGCGTCCTGGAGGCCCGGACCGACTATGACGAGCGCCCGGCTGGGGCACACCGCGACGTTGCTCGACGACGGCGCTGTCCTTGTTGCTGGCGGGGAGACGGGGTCCGGAACCACATCGTCCGCGGAGATCATCGACTTTGCAGCGGGGGCGGCGTACGCCCTTCCGGACATGAACTTCGCACGGACGGGGCACTCGGCGGCGAAGCTCCCGAACGGCGGCGTACTGGTCACCGGGGGCACGGACTGGATGACCGGGACGCGCGCCGAGGCGGAGATATACGATCCTGAATCCCACTCGTGGCTCTACGGAGGGACGATGCTCCATCCGAGGGTCTTCTTCCCGATGATCGCGCTAGACGACGGTGCCGTGCTCGCGATTGCCGGCGACGCCTCGGGCACGAGCGAGATATATGATACGGAGACGAACTCGTGGGGCGACGAGGCGACCATGACGCAGAAGCGGTACGACTCCGCCTCCGTCGTCACATCCACCGGGGAGGTGCTCGTCGCCGGAGGACTGGAGGACGGCGTCGTGCTCAGGTCGTCCGAGATGTACGATCACGAGACGAACTCGTGGTACAGCTCGGGAAGCATGACGGTGCCGAGGGTGCACTTCACGCTCTCACTGCTTGTCGATGGCAGAGTACTGGCCGCTGGCTCGTGGAGCAGTTCCGTCGGGGCGACGGACACGGCCGAGGTGTTCTGCCAATGCGGGATGGCCTGGAACTCCGCAGATTCGATGCTGCGGGCGCGTGGCGCGCACGGCGCCGCGACCCTCCCCGACGGCACCGTGTTGCTCATCGGCGGCCGATCCAGCACTGCTGTGACGGCGTCGACCGAACTGTACACTCCTCCGACGTCGGAGCCGGAACCGCCACCCCCTCCGCCTCCACCGCCGCCGCACTGCGAGCCCGTAGACATACTCCCGTTCGTCATCATCGTCGCGCCGGAGATGCCCGGGCACTCCGCGCATGGCCTGATCGCCAAGATACTGGTCGCCCAGAGCTGGTACGAGCTCGAAGAGATCGAGGACTGCCTACACATACTCGACGCGTTCTACAACGAGGTGAGGGCGTTCCTCGGCAGCGGTCACATGACCGAGGAGGGGGCGGAGATGCTCTACGACGCATACGCGACCGTCGTGGAATGCCTAGGAGGGACGCCGCAACCCGAGATACCGTGATATAGTCCGTATATCACGACGACGGTTCGACGGCTGCGGGGGTCGCCCGCAAACACGGTTGATCACGCCATCGTCTGACGCTAGATAGGTCATGCCAGCAATCCGCTGTCTGACGCAAATCATTAAAATACTTAGAAGTCGCATAGGGGTTAACACTCGCAACATATGTCGAGTGAGAGGAGGTGAGCGGATCAGGCTGAGCAAGCGAAAAGTAGCCACGGTTGCTGCGACTGCTATGCTTCTGTTGAGCATAGTGGTAGTGTTGGCGATGATTGGCGGCAATGACAAGCCAGATATCACGACCGACATACCTGATGATGGAGTCGACGACGGTGGCGTGGACGACGGCACTGGAGACGACGACCAGTCCACCGACGACGGCGACGACCAGCCGAGCGACTCTGGGGACGATGACAAGACCGGGGAAGAGGATCCTGAGGGAGAGGACCCGACCAACGGAGATGACCCCGCCGATGAGGAAGTTCCTGACGAGGAGGATCCTGAAGAGGAAGACCCTGAAGAGGAAGACCCCGACGAGGAAGTTCCTGACGAGGAGGACCCTGCCGATGACGACGAAGAGGAGTCCGCCCCGTACAGACACCGCCACCGAGAGGGTGAGCGGAACGGAGCCCCGGAAGTCCAGAACCTGAACTGCATGGAGGACGAGGAGCAGAAGGAGGCCGTGAAGATCATGCAGCCCGAGGCCAAGTTCGCTGAGAACTCGGACAAGGGCGAGCAGTGCGGCCATGATGACGTCTCCGACCCCGAACCTGCAGAAGAGGAGCCGGCGATGGATGCCGACGTTGGAGAGGAACAGAATCAGGAGCAGAAGTCCGATGGACAAGCCAACGGCAACTCGCAGAAGAACAACCCGTGAATGAGCGTGTGTGGAGAAAACGAACAAGTGGATGAGATAGGGACCGTCGTAGAAGGATCGCGCTCGCCCCCGGAATGGTCGCGAACGACCGTTCTTCGAGACTGTCAAGATGCTTCGGACCCGACGGCGTCTGCGTACCCGGCTCTCCAGCGCTCACTTCGCAAACCTTTTCCCGTTTTCTGTATTTATCTTCGCATAAGCACGGGCGATGAAAATCACGCCACGGACGGACCCTGCTGCGCTCCCGGCGGAGGCGGGGGCGGCTTTTGGCCGTCGTATCGCTCGACCACGATCTTCGCCATCGTCCAGACGCCCGTCAGATAGTAGTCGTATG
>JAEHCN010000085.1 GCA_020696395.1 Thermoplasmata archaeon
CCTCCAACTCCTCAGGGTCCTTGTTCAACTTCTCGACAAGGTCGTAGAGTATTCCGTGAGTGCTCCTGCTGCCGATGATGTTGGCGAAGCGATAGATCCATCCCCGGATGCCGTACAGCTCGGAGTACGCCGATATGAGTCCTTCACATGCGAGCTTCGATGCGCCGTAGAGCGATATGGGAAGACAGGGCCCGTAATCCTCCGGGGTCGGCAGGACCTTCGCTCTGCCGTAGATCGTGGATGTCGATGAGAATACGACGCTCTTCACGTCCGTCCGTCTGGCAGCTTCGAGCACGTTGTAGGTCGCGAGGGTGTTCTGCTCGAGGTCCACGCGGGTCGACTGTGTGCCCTTGCGTATGTCGGGGTTGGCCGCGAGATGCCATACCGACTCATGCCCTTCCATCTCCTTCTTCAGCGTCTCGAAGTCGAGCACGTCGGCCTTCACGAATTTGAAGCTGAGGTCCCCGAAGTGCTGGGATATGAACGCCTCTTTACCCGTGCTCAGGTCGTCGTAGACGGTAACGCCGTTACCCTCTTTGATGAGCCTGTCCACGACTGCGCTTCCTATGAACCCCGCTCCGCCAGTCACCATATAGCCCATGTTGGATCCGCGTCTCCTCGCATCGAACGGTTAGGTCATTATGGATGCACTGTAAAAAAGGTTGTCTATTGCACCTTTGCCCGATCGAGCGCGCAATAGTGTTATGTCAGTGCATCCTGATTACCTCGTCATGGCCGTATCGGTGGTCGTGGGCACCCGCCCCGAGATAATCAAGATGGCTCCTCTGTGGTTCGCGCTCAGGAAAGCCAGGCTCGAGCCCACGCTCGTGCACTCAGGCCAGCATTACGATTACGACATGTCGCAGGTGTTCTTCGAAGAGCTCGGGCTGCCGAAACCGGATGTGTTCCTGAATATTGGGTCAGGCACGCCCGGCCTGCAGACGGGGGATGCGATAATCAAGTTCGAGCGCGAGTTCCAGAGGTCTGAGCCTGACTGCGTGCTCGTCGAGGGCGACACGAACACCGTGCTCGCCGGTGCGATTGCAGCCATGAAGCTTCGGATCAGGCTAGGTCACGTCGAGGCGGGGCTGCGGAGCTACGACCTGAGGATGCCCGAGGAGCTGAACCGCAGGCTGACCGATCACGCGTCAGATTACCTGTTCGCCCCGACACAGGATTCGGTGGACATACTCAAAGGGGAGAAAGTCTGGGGCAAGGTGTTCAGGACCGGCAACACGGCCATCGACGCGACCGTCCGGTATCTGCCGAAGGCGTTGAGGAAATCGAAGGCTGTGAAGAAGGTCCGATGGGATGAGTATGCGTTGGCCACCCTTCACAGGGCCGAGAACGTCGATGACCCTGACACGCTCAAGAGCCTGGTGAATGTGCTTCTTAACTCGCCCGTGCCGTTTGTCCTTCCACTCCATCCTAGGACAGATGCGCGCCTCAGAGATACGAACCTCAAGCACGAGGTGGAGAATTCAGATAACGTGCTACTCCTTCCACCGGCCGGGTACTTCGACATGCTCGCGCTTATGAAGAAGGCCATGTTCCTGGTGACCGATTCCGGGGGCATACAGGAGGAGGTGACTTCACCTGCCATAAGGAAGCGGGTGTTCGTGCTGAGGGAGACCACTGAGAGACCTGAAGCCGTGAGGGCGGGCTACTGTAAGGTCGTCGGCACCGACTCCGAAAAGGTCCTGAGGGCGATCAGAGCGTACATGAGGGATCCGAAGGCACCTGGCCGCCCGTCCCCGTACGGGAAGGGTGACGCGGGCGCCAAGATAGCCAGCATATTGAAGAAGCATCTGTGATCCTTCGCGGGAGGCTTCGGACAAGAATCATTCTATAACCGCTCCTTCATTATTAGCATGAACAAGATGGATGCCCATTCGACAACATACATCCTGGTTACCCCTTTCAAGAACATGGCATCGATGTTGGATGGATTGTTCAAGTCGATCACATCCCAGACTCTCAGGCCCGCGCTCTGGGTCATCGCGGATGACGGGAGCACGGACGGGGGCCTTGCCAAGCTGGAGTCTGTGGCCTCACATCTCGCCTGGATCGTCGTCGCGGCCAGAGACGAGACTGAGAACAAGCCATGGCTCAAGTACGGTTCGGCGGTGGCGTTCGGGCTAGAGAGGGCGCTCGACGAATGCAGATCGAGGAAGATTGAGCCAAGGATGATCGCGATACTCGATGCGGACACCGTCGCCGAACCCGACTACTTCGAGAGATTGGTTCGCTCGATGGCAGCCAAGGAGAAGACCGCCATGGCATCCGGGATGATCACCACCGAGGGCGGAGGGAAACTCGAGGACAAGCCGTCTCCGAGGGGATGTGCGAGAGTCTATTCGAGCAGATTCCTGGAAGCGGTTGGCGGGTTTCCAGTCACGGCGTCCCCGGACACCGTGCTGGAGATAAAGGCGCGGAATCGTGGATATTCGTTCGAGGTGGTTCCCGAGGCCGCGGGTCTGCACAGATGCAGGTCGACCCAGCTTACAGGGGAGGAAGGGCTGAAGTCCGCTGGGATGATAAGGTATACCCTGGGCATGGATTTTATCAGCGCTTTGGCGTGGGTCCTCGTTTACGTCAAGGTGGTAGGATTCAGGCAGGCCGTGGCCTACCTGGCTGGATACGTTGAGGGCGCCATGGCCGGGCATTCCAGAATCGACGACGCCGAGGTCAGGGACTACTTCTCCGGCAGCTGGAAGAGGTTCTTGGGTAATTCCGAGACCAAAGGTGCCATTCGCGCCATGCTGGAGAAACGTGCATAGATTATCCATCGCCAATGCAATCCTCCTCCGTGGTCGTACGCAAGTGTAACCGGGTAAGAGCTGCAGACGCGGGACGGTGCCGTTGCCCCGCTCCGACGCTAAAGTCCCTGCTTGATGCACGCAGGGAGGACGAGTCACTCGAGATCTCTCAGCACTCTCATCGCCCTGTGATCGAACGTGTGCGCTTTCAAGACAGCCTGATAGCCCTTTTTCGCCGTTGCTCGTCTTGCCTCGTCGTCGCCTAATATCGCACGGAGCTTCCCTGCCAAATCCTCTAGGGACGGGTAGTAGACGTATCCTCCACCGTCCTCGAATCCCTCCAGGCCTTCTATCTTCCGGTCTGTCAGGAGAAGTCCTCCGCTTCCGAGTATCTCGAAGCTCCGAGGGTTCAAGGCCCCAACGGATTGCGGATGGTGCACGTTCAGACACACCTTGGAACTGTTGTATATCCCGTTTATCTCCGCGTGGTCGACGGTTCTCCTTGTCAATCTTATATTGGGTCGGCTCATGGTGAATCGCAAGTCATTCAGCCGTCTGTGGGAATACCAATGGATGGAGTCGGTCCACACACCGACGCTTCTATCGGGAAACTCACGAGCTACCATCCTTATCGTCTTCTTCCTGACCGGTGTGTCTCTGACAGAGCCGATGAAGCTGATGTCAATCTCCCGGCTGCCGCTGCCATCCATCGGGTGATACAGCCGTGGGTCGTAGCCCATGGGGAGGTACTTTGCCTTGCCCAGTTCTGAGAGTAGCGCTAGGTCGTCCGGCTCGTAGGTGTAGATCAGGTCGTAGTCCCTGGCGGCTTTGGCTATGAGTGGGTGCTCGCGAGCACTGTCGTATGCCCACATAATTCGCTTGGCGCCTATGGCGTCGCAGACCTTGCCGGTTTTCGAGGACAGTCGGGCGGCCTTCATCACGAGGACGATATCCGGGGATAGCCTCTCCACGGCATCCTCAATGGCGACCGTGTTGCGGTCGTCCTGTTTGCGCGCTAGCCGCGACCTATAGTGTTGGGAGCCATAGAACCCCGCCTCCTGCAGCAGGTTCCTCCTCGGGTACTTCCACTCCAGGATCGATACGCGCAACCCGCACTTCATGAACGCGTCGCTTATCATGCCAAGGTAGCCGCGGTAGGGCGGACCCGCTATCAGAATGTGTATGCCCTTCGTACTGCCGGCCTCCTTCTCCGTCGCCATCTTGAAACACATGCCATGAGCCCGGCTTATATCATTCCGGACTGCACGCAATCGCATAATCGACTAATCTCCCTTTCGATGCCGACCCCCCCTACAGGTCGCTGTGCGCAAAAGGCAGGTAATAATCACAGGGAGAACGGCCAGCTGGCAATCAGTCCAGAAGATCAGCGAGTACGGCATCCGGCAGGATATGATCGATGATTGGCCGCAAGGCGAAGGCATTTGTCCGTCCGCCCGGCCAGTATGATCTCACCTCCTCGCTTGGGCAGCTTGGAGACGACATGTGACCCGAGAACCCTCGTCGGCCCCCCCACCCCCCGTCCTCGGAAGACTTCCATGTAATGTGCCCAGACGAGGTTCGGGCTACGCGCCCAGGCACAAGCAGGTGGTTTGGACGCGGTGATTGGAATCTTCAACCCGCGGTTGAGTCATGTGATTCGACGGAGTGTATGGAACCGAGGGGAACCTTCAATGACTCAATAAGCACGAGTAGACGCCACTTCCCATGTCCGTAGAATGCCGGCAATTCTCATATAGTGTGAATGTCTTGCGTCCAGTTGACACGGAGTGATTTGATTTGAGCGGCGGCTTGAAGAAATGGCTTATGCTTCAGATGTGGAGGGTGCAGCAGGTTGCTCAGATACTGACCATCGTCATGCTGGCCGTAACGCTTACTCTGCAGGTCTATTCCTACATGCAGTGGCGTGAGGGAACGCTCTTCGCCACGCCATACGTCGGCGGCCTTATCATCCTTCTCGTACTTGCCGCCGCAATCTGGGCATTCGCGATCGTATGGGACTTGCGGCTGAAGATGTGGCGCGAGCAGATGACCGTGGCCGTTGAGAAGAATCCCTTCACGAAGGAGAAGATGACGCCAAAGGAGCTGATGATCTATCGAATCATCTGGTTGCCAATCTTGGAGCAGTTCGCTGACGAGAATCCGCGAATGAGGGCGTCAGCCGATGCGTTGAGGAGATGGTTGAATAGATCCATGAAGGAGGACAGAGTAGCCGAGAACGAGGTCAACATCCTCATAGACTACATCGGAGCGGCCCACCTCAATCTTCTCGATGACAAGAAGGAATAGACCCACCATTCACCGCGCCATGTCTCTATCGCATCTCGGTTTCCTTTAGCGCCTTATTCGTCTACAGCAGCGTCTTCCACCATTCCTTGTTCTCAAGGTACCAGTCGACGGTCTGCCGAAGCCCGTTCTCGAACTTCACCTTCGGCTCCCACCCCATCTCCTTGATCCTGCCCCATTCGAGGGAATAACGGAAGTCGTGGCCAGGTCTGTCCGCGACGAAGGTGATTAAGCTCTCCGGCTTGTTCATGTGCTTCAGGATCATCTTCGTGACATCGATGTTCGACACCTCGTTGCCCGACCCTATGTTGACGATGTCTCCCGGCTTCCCCTTCTGCAATACGAGGTCGACCGCCCTGCAGTTGTCCTCGACATGGAGCCAGTCCCTGACATTCGTGCCCTTCCCGTATATCGGCAGAGGCTCGTTGTTGAGCGCCTTTATGACGAGGACAGGGATGAGCTTCTCAGGATACTGGAACGGGCCGTAGTTGTTCGACGACCTAGTGACCGTCACTTTGAGACCGTAGGTCTTCACGTACGATCTCGCCAAGAGTTCTCCTCCCGCCTTGCTGGCGGAGTACGGCGAGGACGGGTCAAGGATGTCCTCCTCAGAGAACGAACCCGAGACCGTAGAGCCGTAGACCTCGTCAGTGGATATCTGAACGAATCTCTCGATGTCTCGTCTGCGTGCTTCTTCAAGGAGGGTGAATACTCCGATCACATCGGTCCTCACGAAATCCTCAGGGGTTGTGATGCTCCGGTCGACATGGCTTTCTGCGGCGAAGTTGACGACCTTGTCGCATCCCTCCATCGCAGTGCTGACGATCTCCTTGTCGCAGATGTCGCCTTTGATGAACGTGATCCTGTCGATGACCTCCTCGAGGTTCTCCATCCTACCGGCGTATGTGAGCTTGTCGAGGACGACTATCTCGTCATCCGGGTGCTCCGCTAGCATGTGACGTACGAAGTTGCACCCGATGAACCCCGCGCCTCCTGTGATTAGATGCCGCATATCGTGTTACTCTCCTTTCATGTCTCGCTGGGGTGCAATCGAGTGCGGGGACAAAAAGATATGCCGCGGACACCACGAATCCGTCAACCGCCTTCACGTTCTCTGGGCGGCTCCGGGGTGGTATCTTCACGAACTTGGGTTCGTTCTCCCAGATCTCGA
>JAEHCN010000025.1 GCA_020696395.1 Thermoplasmata archaeon
CGCAGCAATCGACAGCTGTATCTCCCCCATGCAGCCGACCATGGTGGTCATGCCGGCATCTTTGGCTATCTCGTCTATCTTCAGGGCGGGATGGATTCCTCCGCTCTTCATGAGCTTGATGTTGATGATGTCCGCCGCCCCCATCTCCGCGACCTTCCTGGCATCATCGACGGTCCTCAGGCACTCGTCTGCCATGATGGGCACCGGGCTGCGCTCCCTCACCTTCCTGAGCCCTTCGTAATCGTCTGCGTCGACGGGCTGCTCCACGAGCACGACTCCCAGCGCGTGCATCTCCTCGCAGAACCTCGACGCCTCGTCGACGGAGTATCCCTGGTTCGCGTCGACTCGCATCTCCACGACAGAGCCTATCGCGTCTCGGACAGCCGTCATGCGATCGATGTCCTCGCTCAGGCTGAGCCCCACCTTTAGCTTGAGCGCGCGGAAGCCGCCCGCGCAATGGGCGACCGCCCTCTTCACGGTCTCCTCCTTGTTCTCGATACCGATGGTGATGTCAGTCAGCATGCTCCCGTCACCGCCCCCTCCGAGAAGCTCGAACACTCGCCTGTCGGCGCGCTTGGCTAGGAGGTCGTATGCCGCCATGTCCACTGCGGCCTTGGCGGCCGTGTTCCCAGGGGCGACGGAGTCGAGGGACTCGTGCAGTGCCGACAGGTCGTTCTCGTCAACGCCCGTCACTCTCCGTCTAGCTGACCGGAGGAATTCTACGATCGTGTCCTTCGTCTCGTGCGTCACATCGCTGGGAGAGGCGTTCCCCACGCCGAACTCGCCGTCCGATTCCAGACGGACGATCACGTTGTCCTCGACGTCTGATACACCCGTCGCTATCCTGAACGCGCTCCTCCTCTTGATGAGGAAAGCCTCGAACCTCAGGTCGTCTATCATGATCAGCGCACCCCGCCATTCTCCAGAAGCTTTGCCGCGTTGATATCCTTCTTCAGCCCGAGGCTGTCTGCGATGGGGTCGCACTTGGTGCGCAGCAGATACGCCACGGGCCCGATGTCCGTCTCGGACAACGACTCGTAGTTCGCCATTCCCTTGGCGATTATCATGTCACAACGTCGAAGCCATTCTCCGAACTCGCCGTTCAACTCGGCGACGTCGACCCCGACGGCGAACCCCGGGGTCTCCTTGACATCGTAGACTATTTCGTCGATCCCCAGTCCGTCGATGTCGGCGAGGGTCGCATCGGTCAGGATGGGCCTCCCCTTGACCACGAACGTGACCTTCACGCCGAGCCTCTGGATCTCTTTCAGTGCGAGCCTGTCGAGCACGACCTCGCCACAGTTGTCCGCGAGGTAGATGACCTCGTCGCCTTGCTCCAGAAGTGCGCGGATACGAGGCAGGTCGTCGTGGCCGAACCCCTCTTCAAGGAGATGCTTGAACTCCTCCCTCAGCTTCTCGGGGGAGTCGAACGCAGTGCCTATGCCGAAGTCGAGCACGTTGCCGACGACGGCGCACAGGAACGCCGACTTCAACCTGTCGTCAGACGCCTCGACGAACGCCTCTGCCTCGGGGTATAGCTCGAGCGCGATCTCGTTGCTCCTCCTCTTGAGCTCCCTGTAAGGGTCGTCCGTTCCGAGCATCCTGTAGGTCTCCTCATGCACCCCCGTCGCGATGGTGGCGGAGCACGCCCCCGGGCCGAACCTCTCGCCGAGTATCCTCGTGGCCGCCTTCGTCGTCTCGACGGATTTGGAGCGGTCGACCTCCTCCGTCTCGAACAGCACCCTCCCGATGAGGCAAGGTACGCACTGGGGTCTCATCTCCATGGCGCGCCTGGAATCCTACTACTCGCATATAACAGGTCGGGAGGAGCGGCCGCCCTTCACGTTGATATCCCTCGAACCCTTTCATGATACGCCCTTCTGAGGATGCCGCTCAGAATGGAGGACATTACATGAAAGTCGTGATACGCAAGATGCGGGTCGAGGACATCGAGGACGTCAAACGGGTCGATGCCGTCGCCTGGGACGAGCTGGTCAAGCGCGTCTATCCCGAGGTGCCGCGGATGACATCGAGGACGGACGAAGGCATCCTGTCGTACCTTCACTCGGACCCGGACGGAGCGATGGTCGCGGTCGACGAGCGGGCCGGAGTGGTCGGCTCGTGCTTCTCCCATGTCTGGGGGAAGACGGGCTGGGTCGGGCCGCTGTCCGTCCTGACATCGTACCAGGGCATGGGCGTGGGGAAGGAGCTGCTGAAGTCGTCGCTCAAGTACTTGGATGAGAAGGGCTGCTCGGACATCGGCCTGGAGACCTATCCTGATATCCCCGTGAGCATCGGCATGTACCTCAAGGCGGGCCTTCGGCCGGAGGGGCTCGTCGTCGTCTTCGGCAAGGACCTTGCGAGCCACGAACCTGCTGCGCCCCCGGCGACCGTCTCTATCGAGAAGCTCTCGACGACAAGCTCGGAACAGCGTCTGCTGGCGGGGATCAAGGTGGTGTCGAACACGCTCAATCCCGGACTCGACTACTCCGGCGAAGTCATCCTGACGAAGAAGTTCTCGTTCGGGGATACGCTCGTCGCGAGACTGGAAGGTAAGGTGTGCGGGTTCTGCACCGTCCATACGGTTATGAGGAGGGTGGATATGGTCGGCTCCGCCGTCAGGTGCCTGTGTGTGACGCCAGGGCACGGCGAGGCGGTGCTCGAGGAGCTGGTATCCGCCTCGGAGGACCTGGCCGCCGAGTCGGGTGCGCCCGAGATGCTCATCCCTGTCCACGGGACGAGACGGAGGGCGATAGACATGCTGATGTCCAGGGGTTATGTCGTGACGCAGACGCTGGAGAGGATGATGTGGATGGGCGGCTCCGGCCTCACTTCCTCCACAGGGGAGAATCTGTGCTCGTGGAGCGGATGACTCACCTCATTATCCCGAGCTCTGTCAGCTTCTCGGGCAGATAGGTCTTCGTCACGAAGTCGAGGCCGTACTTGGCCAGCGCCTGCTGCTCGGCCTTCTTGCCTATCTGGAGCATGAGGTCTATCTCGTGCTTCCAGAACTGGTCGCTGAACCTCGGGTCGGTCTTCTCCGCGTTGAGCGCCTGGATGTCCCTTTCGTTCAGCTTGTCCGTTGGGAGGTCGTAGTTCAATATGTCCGACGCCGTGATGCCGACGTACTCCGCCGTGGGCGTCGCCAGGTACTCCGATATGTGCGCCGTCTTGATCGCACCGTATGCCAGCGACGCGTGTATCCTGAAGCTCCACGGGTCGCCGTCGACGAACGTGCACACGGGTAGCTTCATCTCCTCGCTTATCCTCTTGATGAACCTGCGCGTGCTCCTCGCTGGCTGACCTTTGAGGTGCACGATCACCGCATGCGAATCCTCGTCGAACCTGTTCTCGACGAGTCTGTCGAACATACCGCCCGTCTCGATCGCTATGAGGAAATCGGCGTCGCAGTCGACGAACCCTATCTTCTCCTTCTCGACGTTGTAGGGTATGCCGTATCCGGAGTCGCCCACGTCGTCCCTGCAGTTGATCTTCTTCTTCTTGCCCTTTCTGTCCGTCTCCATGACCGTGACATTGCCCATGATCCGGGCGCCGTCCTCCTCGGGCCTCAGCTTGAAGTCCTCCCGCATGCAATTGGTGATGATCTCGAGGTCCTCCGCGAGCATGTTGGACTCGTCCTGCGCAGAGAACTTCGCCTTGTCCCAGCCCTCGGATATGTAGTACATCTCCCTCAGGGTCGAGCTCTTGTTGGTTCTGATCATCTCCTCCATGAACTCGAGCATGTACATCGTGCGCAGGAGCATCTGGGCACCCGTCAGCTTCTTCGCCGATCGGACTCCCGTCGCCCGGCCGTACTTCCACACACCGGACCTGCGGTCGAACCTGATGTTGCTCTTCGTCCTGAGGGGTATGGACATCTTCGGTATCTTGCGGTCGACGAGCTGGTCGTACACGTCTCCTGCCAGCTCGGTGAGCCGGTCGACCGCCTTGAGGTGGCGCTCCTCATTCTTCATCCTCTATCACCTCCGCCCCTTCGTCGTAGTCTATCTCGCCCTCGTCCGCCGCCTCCTCGGGCACGGACTTCTCCTCGGTGATCGTGATGTGCTCGAGGTCCCAGTCCCCGGGCAGCACGTCCGCGCCTATCACGGATGCAGGGTCGATGCCGCTCACGAAGACCTCGTTCTCCTCGTACTCCCCGCCGTCCAGCCCCTTCATGTCGAACGCCAGCTCGAACACCTCCGTCGGCGCGACCTTCTTCATGTTCCACGTGACCTTGGTGCCGTTCCTCACCTCCGAAGGCTTCAGCGTGAGGGACCCATCGTCCACCTTCTCGTAAGGGAGCACCATGTGCAACTGCAGCTTCTGGTTCTTGGGGGTGTAGTTGTACAGCCTCACTGATACGTGGTGCTTCTTCTTGATGTGCGTGACCTCGTCCTCCACCCACACGACGTTCATTATCTTCGTGATGGTCCCCGCGATGTCCGGTACCGGCTTCCCCACGATCTTCGCGCTCTTCTGGGCGATCATAGGTATGATCTCCTGGACTATCTCGAACTTGACCCTCGCCTTGCTCTTCTGCTCCGCCTTGTTGAGGTGTGTCTTGAGCCTACGAGCGCACGCCTTCAACGCGAGTTCTATCTCCTCGCGTATCTCGGGCACGTTCGCGACCGCCTCCTTCGATTCCGAGGTGAACGGTATCTTCGTAGACGCCACATGGACGAGGATTATCGCAGGACCGAACGGTATGCCCTTGCCGCCCCGTTGCTCGAGCCCGTACCTGCGCCAATCGACGTTCTCTATCCCCTGGGTCGTCGCGCACGCTCCCTGCTGGTACATCAGGGGCACGCGGTTGGCGAACCTGTAGATCTGCACGGGGTTCTCCTTGCTGAGCTGCCCGCCGTACACGATCCCGATCTCCACTATGAACGGGTTGCCTCCGAACACCTTCGGCTCCCTCGTCACCGGGGGGGCGTAGAACGACGCCCTGGTCTCCCCGAGCACGTTCTTCAGGCTCTTCCTGATGAGCCCCTCCCCTATCGGCGACAGACAGTCGGTCTCAGGCGCCATGATCTTGACCTTCTTCACGGCGTCGATGATGTCTCCCGCCTGGTCGAGGTTCAGCCTCGAAGGCCTCTGGTTGTGCGAGATCTCCGCCGCGTCGAGTATCTCCCTCGCGACTCTGAGCGATATCCTGGAGAACTCGGTGTTGAGGAAGCTCGTCATCTTCTTCGCTTCGGTGTACTTCGTCATGTTGAGCAGCTCGCCGAGTTCCACGCCCTCAGGGTGCGGCCTCACCTCTCTCGTCGGTGGAGGCATCGCCTCCGTCGAGCGCTCGAACACAACGTTGCCGCCATCCGGCTGTATGAATGTGATCCTCGCGTGTGGATTGACGATCGCCACGCCCTTGAGGTACTCGTAGATGGACTGCTTGCCCCCGACATACTTGCCCTTGAGGTTCACCTCTAGGCGAGTGCCGTGCTCCTTCTCCCAGATGACGAAGTCCTCCTTCACCATCTGGGGCCTGTTCTTCTTCGTGTCCAGGACGAGCTCGCACTCGTAGGCGACATCCTCATCGGATATCCTGGAACGTATCTTCGCTGGCTTGCCGGTGGTTATCTGCGCATACATGACGACGGCTGATACCCCGATGCCCTGCTGTCCTCTCCTCTGCGCCCTCACGTGGAACCGCGAGCCGTACAGGAGCCTCCCGAACACGTTCGGCACCTGCTTCTTCACGATGCCCGGGCCGTTGTCCTCGACGACGATACGATACTCGTTGTTGTCGACCCTATCCACTTGGACGAATATCTCCGGCAGGACACCGGCGTCCTCGCACGCGTCGAGACTGTTGTCCACGGATTCCTTGACGGCCGTGATAAGCGCCCTCGTGAGCGAGTCGAAACCGAGTATGTGCTTGTTCTTCTCGAAGAACTCGGAGATCGAGATCTCCTTCTGCTTCTTCGCCAGTTCGTGAGCTATCGATGCCAAGTGTTCTCGCCCCCGCAAGGAAGCCAAAAGCGGACTTCACGTCCGCGTGCATCCCAGATGCTCCCAATGGCGTCCAGTAATAAAAAAGTGTTGCGTCCACTGGCCTCTGCGCGTCGTCTCCAGCGCCCCGTTATAGACGCCGCGACTCGCAGGTTCCACAAGGACGATTCACGGTGGAGTGGGGTGCGATATCAATCGAACTTCTCGCCGCACGAAGGGCAGGTTTTGGCGGTGGACGGCACATCCGCGCCGCAGTCGGAGCATACGAAAGTCTCGGATTCCGCCTCGAGTCCCATTGCGCGCTGCAGGCTCGGCACCTTCGAGTCGTCCTCAGGCAGCTTTGTCTCGACCTCCTTCCGCTTCTCCTCCCACTTCTTGACGGCGTCCTCCCTCATGCGCCTCGCACGGCGCATCCACCAGACCATGCCGCACAGTATCGCGAATATCGGGAAGAACTGCAGGAACGCCTGGTACAACGAGACGTACTTGATCACAGGTACAGCGACAGCCCACGGGTCGGAGTAAATCGGCCCGACGACGGACGCTTGCTCGTCGCCAACGTAATCGCTCGCTATCACCCAGGTGCCGTTCACGATGGCTGCGAAGTGGAACTGGTTCACCGGTTCCGACAGGAGCGTCGTGTAGGTGTAGTATGTCTCGTTCAGGGTGACGTTCTCGCCGAGCCAGATCATGTCTTCGCTTCGGGACGTCATGAGCGATGTGATGTTGACACGCACGTCCGTCACGTTCACTCCGGGCTCGGGAGGCCTGGCCGTGATATTGTACGTGAACACGGTCGTGTCGTCACCAGTTGTCGGGCTCACCGTGCCGTTGAAAAGCACCGGCTCGCTCCCCGGGCTGACCGCGACGACCGTATCCATGGTCTGGAACGAATGCACCAGAAAGCTCGTGGATATGGCCACGATCACGACTGCGGCTACCAGGCCGTACATCAGCATCTTCCGGATCCTTCTGATGCCGAACTGCCACATGAGGCCGAACAGTAGGAGCGACGGGACCAGCCCGATCCAGCATGAGCCCGGTATGTATGCCATCATGAGGTAGTAGACGAGTCCGGTGATGCCGATTGCCACCGGGGCGGTGTAGGGCGTCTTCTTGAACTGCTCGAACAGGTCTTCGAGGAGTCGCTTGATCCTATCCGCCGGTGTCCTCGGAGTTATCGGCTCTTCCATACGGCTCAGGCAAGATAGTGATATGATAAAAAGCTTGGCCGCGTAAGGAGCGCCTCTCATACGGGAACAAAATTTATATAGCCATCTCCCGGTGGAATTGTCTCCAATTGGAGGGCCCGACGTTGAAGACCGCGGTCATAGCAGTGGGAGGCAACGCCATCTTGCGCCCGGGTGACACCCTCACCCAGGAGAACCAGGCGAAGCACGTCGCTGCCACGTGCAGGGGTCTTGCAGACCTCATCCAGTTCGGCTACGATATCGTTATAATCCACGGGAACGGCCCACAGGTCGGGAACATACTCCTGAGGGCGGAGATTGCCGAGGTAGAGGTTCCCGCCAATGCGTTGGACGTCTGCGTCGCCGAGAGCCAGGGCCAGATTGGCTATATGCTCCAGCAGGCACTCTCATCCGAGTTCACGGAGAGGGGCATGGACCGGGTCGCGGTCTCGCTGATAACTCAGGTGGTCGTATCCGAGGACGATCCCGCCTTCAAGAACCCGTCGAAGCCGATTGGCAGATACTATTCTGACGAGGAGGCGAGAGATCTCGAACGCGAGAAGGGTTGGAAACTAGTCCATGACAGCAAGCGGGGCGGATGGAGGCGGGTTGTTCCGTCTCCGGAACCCATAGGCATCGTCGAGAGCACGCCCGTCCGTAGGCTCGTGTTCGGGGGAGAGAACCAGGCGGAGGTGGTCATCGCGTGCGGCGGCGGCGGAATACCCGTGATCAGGAAGAACGGCAGGCTGGTCGGGGTGGAAGCCGTCGTGGACAAGGACCTCGCCGCTGCGATGCTCGCCAAGAACATCAAGGAGCGCCTGTTCATCATAGCAACCGATGTCGAGCACGTCTGCGTCGACTACGGTCAGCCCACCCAGAAGCCTCTCACTAAGGTCACTCTCACAGAGATCAGGAAGCTGTACGACGAGGGCCAGTTTCCCCCCGGAAGCATGGGTCCGAAGGTGCTGGCGGCGATGAGGTTCCTCGAAGGAGGAGGCGAGGAGGTGGTCATCACCGCCACCGAGAAGCTGGTCGCCGCCCTCGAGCAAGGTGCTGGAACACATATCTACCGGGACGATGTTAGCCATTGAAGCGATGGCGACGATCGACGAGCAGATAAAGGATATCGAGGAGGAGCTGACGAGGACCTCCTACAACAAGAACACCCAGCACCACATAGGCAGGCTGAAGGCCAAGCTCTCCCGGCTGAAGGACAACCTCGAGCTCAGGCGGTCGAAGGGCCCGAAGGGTCAGGGCTATTCCGTGAAGAAATCCGGACACGCGACCGTCGCGTTGGTCGGCTTCCCCAGTGTGGGCAAGTCGACCCTTCTCAACAAGATCACGAACGCCGACAGCGAGGTAGGCGCTTACCAGTTCACGACCCTCTCTGTCGTACCAGGGGAGATGGAGCATCGAGGGGCGAAGATACAGGTGTTAGACCTCCCGGGCCTCATCAAGGACGCCTCGAAGGGGAAGGGCCGCGGGAGGGAGGTCCTGTCGGTCGTCCGCTCGGCAGACCTCATAGTCCTCATGATCGACGTCTTCGAGACGAACATACAGGTGCTGGTCGACGAGCTGGGCACCGCCAACCTGAGGCTGAACCAGAAACCCCCAGACATCGTTGTTTCTCGGAAGAGCAGGGGAGGCATCGGCGTCAACTTCACGACGGCGAAGCCGTCCCTGGACGAGGAACTCGTCCGCGACATGATGAACGAGTACGGGTTCATCAACGCGGACATCGTGATCCGCCAGAAGGTCGACGAGGACCAGCTGATAGACCACATAGCAGGCAACCGTCTCTACATGCCCGCGATAGCCCTGGTGAACAAGATCGACCTCGTCAGCGACGAGTACCTCAGGCAGCTGAAGAACAGGAAGCTCAAAGGTTGGAAGGTCGTCCCCATATCCGCGGAGACGGGCCACGGCGTCGATGTGCTCAAGGACGCGATATTCGACTCACTGGACCTCATACGCATATACATGAAACCCCAGGGGAAGGAGGCCGACCTCGTCGAACCACTCGTGATACGCGCGGGCTCTGACATAGGGGCCGTATGCGCCTCCATCCACCGCGACTTCAGGAAGAACTTCAGGTACGCCCTCATCTGGGGGAAGAGCGCCAGGTTCCCTGGCCAGATAGTTGGCCTCGACCACGTCGTGATGGACGAGGACATCGTCTCGATCATCATCAAGCGTTGAGGCCTGCGCGCAGAAACAGAGCGAACCAATAATATTCGGATTAAGGGGTTTTTCGAGTAGCTAGTGACGGTTCCAGAGCTCACTCTTTCTTCTTCATGAGCTTCATGAAGCCGCCGCCCTCGTGGATCTCGAGGTTCTTGTGGTTGAGTATGGACTCGAACTCGGGCCAGTCGATGACGTCGACGCGCGGGCTCGTTCCCCTCGTGAACTCGATTTCCGTCGTCCCTCTCACCTTTCCGGGCTTGAGGTTCTTCTCGGTGGCAATCTCCTTGGCTCTCTCCAATGGTATCGGACTCATCGGCACATGCATCCCTCCTTGTGTCAGTCGGGAGTTTCCCGACCGAAGTCTAATGCCCGTCCGACATATAAAGTCCTTTCGCTGGCCTACCATACCGTGATGCACTGGCACATTGTCCGACGAATGTCTTGCGCGTGTGCGCGATTCTTGGAACACACGCGAGACCGATCATGACTCCAAGGGAACACACGCGAGACCGATCATGACTCTAAGGCCCTAGGCACAGGTCGCGACTGAAGCCTGCACCTCACTCACTGGATGTCATTCCTCGCCCCGCGTCCTCCCCAAAAGGATTAAGAAACGGTATCCGCTTAATGCGCTCAATGATTCAGCGTCCCAGGGGTACCAGGGACTTCGGCCCGGCCGATATGTTCAGGCGGAGGAAGGCCGAGCGGGCCATGAGAGACATCTGTCACCGGTACGGGTTCGGCGAGGTCGTGACCCCTACGTTCGAGCAGTCCGAGCTCTTCACGCTCAGGTCGGGGCAGTCCATCGTCGACGAGATGTATGTCTTCAAGGACAAGGGCGACAGGGAGATCGCCCTCAGGCCGGAGATAACCGCCTCGGTGATACGGCTCTTCGTCAACGAGATGTCCAATCAGCCGAAGCCGCTGAAGCTGTACTACGTCGGCAACTGTTTCAGGTACGAGAACCCGCAGAGCGGCAGGTATAGGGAGTTCTTCCAGCTCGGTGCGGAACTGATAGGCAACGAGAACCCTGAGACGGACGCCGAAGTCATCTCGCTCGCGGTGAACTGCATCAGAGCCGCCGGTCTGCAGGACTTCCAAGTCCGCGTAGGGCACATCGGCGTGATGAAGTCGCTCGCGCTCAGCGGGGTGCAGGACCCCGCTCTGGCGGGGAGAGCTCTCCGGATGATAGATAAGAAGGACTTCGACGCGATGGGTGACATGTTCGATGCCAATTCACTCTCCCGCAATCTGTTCGACAGGATCACCGCGCTCGCCGAGACGAGGGGCGGGACCGAGGTCCTGGACGACGTCGAAGATGTGAAGGCGCAGCAGCACCTGAAGGAGCTGTTCGAGATACTCAAGTTGCAGGGCGTGGAGGATGTCGAGATCGATCTCGGCATAGTCCGCGGCCTCGACTACTACACGGGCATGGTCTTCGAGATAGACGCTCCCAGGCTCGGGGCGGAGAAGCAGATACTCGGCGGCGGGTCGTACACCCTATCCGAGCTGTTCGGTGGAGAGGCTGTCTTCAGCACGGGCTTCGCGATAGGTATCGACCGCGTGATGCTCGCCCTAGATGCCGAACAGGAAGCGCCAGAATACGCGCCTCTGGACGCGTATGTCGTCCCGACCGAGGACGCGATGAGGAAATACGCCTTCGCCATCGTTTCCAAGATGCGCTCCAAAGGCCTGCGCGCGGATGTGGATCTCATGCGCAGGAGCATGAGCAAGAACCTGAAGTACGCCGCCTCAGTCGGCGTGAGATACGCCGTCATCGTCGGCAAGGAGGAGATGTCCAAGCGCTCCGTGACGCTCAGAGATATGAAGACTGGTGAGCAGAAGCAGGTCCCAGCAGATTTTGTCGCGGAAGAGCTGGAAAATTCGTTAGGCAAAGGCGCTCCGTGACCCTCCCGATGTGAATGCATCCGTGGGCTTCCGTGGGAAGGTTCTTATCAGTTGTTCGTGGTTCAGCCAATCGGGAAATGGCGATGAAGTGTACTCAATGCGGGGCGGATAATCCCGACCACGTGTTCTATTGTGGTTCGTGCTCTGAGGTGTTGAGGATGCCCATCTCAACTGCGACCGATGCCGATGAAACCACGGATCCTACGCCGCCTCAACCGCCTCATTACGCCCCCTTGGCCGAAGGCGGCAGTCAGCATGGCCACACATCCATGTTTGCCATGGCCACGTATGCTGCTGCAATCGGGCTCGTACTCGCTGTTATTGGGTTTCTGTCGTACGCTTACTACTACGAAAGCGTTCTGAGCCCGACCCGGGATTTCGATGAGCTGAGAAGTCTCTTCGATATCGCCAAGATAGCGGGCTACGCGAGTATGTTCAGTTGGGTCGCCATGACCTTGGGTGTGGTTTTGGCGGTCAAAGGGTTCATGGATTGCGGGTTCGAATCGGCCTCTGCGATTCTTAAGAATGTCGACTTGAAGAGTGTGCTCAGATTGATGGTTCTTGGGCTCGGAATTCTGGTGGTTGTGACTGCGGTCACGGTTCTGCTGAGCGAACTCGAATTCGACATCGGCAACGATGCGATGAGATTGCTCTCACGTCTGCTCGTGCATGGGAGGGGTCTAGCGTCCGTCATTGAGGCAATCGTCCTATTCATCGTTACGAACGGCCTTAGAAAGGCGAGCCCCTAGGAACTATGGGCGAGAACTTCTGGATAGGTTTCCTCGACGCTGTAACGCGGACTGCGACTCTCACGCCAGCAGAATGATACTGAAAGAAGGGGTTGAGAGGATCCGTCAAGGACAACGCCCCGGACGGATCCGTCGGTTTTGTGGCTGTCTACGGGAAGAAGCCTCTGATCTGCGTAGCCCTCGCGACCTTGTCGACTGCGACCAAGTACGCGGCCTCACGCATGTTGACCTTCTCCTTCTCGGCCATGTCCCAGACCTCGTGGAACGCCTTGGTGATCTTCTGGTCGAGGCGCTCGTTAACCTCTTCCTCAGTCCAGGCGTAGTTGTAGAGGTTCTGGACCCACTCGAAGTAGCTCACGGTAACACCGCCCGCGTTGGCGAGGATGTCAGGCAGGATGAGCACGCCGTTCTTGTGCATTATCTCGTCGGCCTCGAGCGTGTTCGGCCCGTTCGCTCCCTCCCCGGACATCTTGGCCTTCACTCTGCCAGCGTTATCCTTCGTGATCACGCTCTCGAGCGCGCACGGAAGCAGGACATCGACCTCGAGCTCGAGGATCTCCTCGTTGGTCACTGGTTTCGTACCGGGGAACCCGACGACGCTCTTCGTGCTCCTCTTGTGAGCGATGACCTCTTCGTACTTCAGGCCGTCCTCGTTGATGATTCCTCCTTTGGAGTCCGATACGGCGATGACCTTGGCCCCGAAGTCCCTCTCGATGAGCTTGTGGGCGAAGGCTCCGACATTGCCGTATCCCTGTATGGCGACGGTCGCGCCCTTGAGGTCGAGCCCGATCTTCTTCGCGGCCTCTCTGACTGTGAACACGAGTCCCCTGGAGGTTGCCTCGGGCCTTCCGAGGGAACCGCCGATCTCTGGTGGCTTTCCCGTTACGACTCCAGGTACGGCGAAACCCTCCGCCATGCTGATCGTGTCCATGATCCACGCCATCTCCCTTCCGCCCGTATTGACATCGGGGGCGGGTATGTCCTTCTCGGGGCCGATGATGATCGATATCTCCGAGGCGTACCTCCTCGTCATCCTCTCGATCTCGCCGACGGACATCGTCTTCGGGTTGGCGATTATGCCTCCCTTCGCGCCTCCGTACGGCACGTCTACGACCGCGGTCTTCCAGGTCATCCAGGCCGCGAGGGCCCTGACCTCGTCGATGTCCACCTGCTGGTGGTACCGTATACCGCCCTTATACGGTCCCCGTGACTCGTTGTGCTGAACCCTGTATCCTGTGAATACCTTTATCGATCCGTCATCCATCCGCACTGGGAAGTTGACCGAGAGCTCCCTCTTCGGACTCTTCAACACCTCGATTACTCCGGGGTCAATTCCCAGTCTCTTGCCGACAACATCGACCTGCTTCTTCATGTTCTCAAACGGATTTGTTTTCTCACACGCCATCTTAACACCACTGGCCTCTCCTGTCTGTGGCCATCAACAACGGCCTTCCGACAGGAGCATCGGAGAGCATGTTGGCAATCGATTTAAAGGTTGCTCAATTACTCTTCAACCCTGCCGGAACCGGTCGGACGACCGGGGCGATTTCTTGCAGGATGTTCGAAAAGCCAGTGTCCGGAAGAGGTCCGTCTTTCGTGCACCCTCGCGGGCTCTTCGGAAGAACTTCCATCGACGCATGTTCATCGACAGACCGCTCCGATAACCGCACAGCGTCGGTGGTCGTACCTAGGTGTCGAATCCTACCAGTATCGTCGCCAGCTTCGGGTCGTCGGGCAGGCCCGTTGCCTTCCTGACGAAGAAGTCGCCGTCTGTCGAGGGGCTGGACGAGCAGACATTGGCCGTCCCCTCGATCCGCTCGACCTCCTCGAACGCTATCGGAGGCAGTATGAACCTCGTCTTCGTGCTCCTGCCGCCGTCGTAGAATATGACGAAGTCCTTGCCGAGGTACAACATCTTCTGGCCATGGTCGGCCTCGGGCTTCTCATCGCCTATCAACTCCCTCCCGATGACCTTGCCCTCCTCATCCACCAGGACGACCGTCGGCGCCGGCGGCGGCCTGAAAGTCGCATCCTTGACGATGCATGCCACATGCTTTCTGCGGAGGCATTCCAGCGCCCCGTCGTTGTGGACCGTTAGCGGGCCGAGGGACGAGGACTTGTCCTTCTCTATCTTCTCCAGCTGGCCGCGCAGGTCGTCACCAAGATAGAGTGCCTTCCGCACCCCGTTGAGGTTCGAAAGCACCTCGAGCACCTTGTTCAGAAGCACGTTCTCATCTCCACGTCCCACTTTCGTCAAGGGCATCCCTCCGATCTACGCGGACCCGGATATGTCGAGGTCGACATCCACCTTGATGCCTTGCCGGACACTCGCCGTCACGATGCAGAAATCTTCGAACAAGTCTCTGCATCGGTCTGTCTTTTTCTGATTCTCATCGTCCATCTGCAGCTTTATGTTTACCTTAATTCCTTCAATTCGCCACCTGCCGCGCTCGTTCTTGCAGAGCGTGGTCTCGACATCGGCCGAGAGGTCCTCGGCCTCGCCCCTCGCCTTGCCCACGCAGAACAGCAGGCTAGCACAGAGGCAGTGCCCCACAGCCGACGACAGCATCATCGCAGCGCTGGGAGCGGTACCTCCTCCATGCGGCTCAGGCTCGTCCATAGAGATCTTGCCGTTCCACTCGCCGAAGTCTATCTCGAACTTGTATCCGTCGACTCTCCTGAGGCGTGTGTGGACCTTCTCGTTCAAGTCTACTCACTTCCGATCTGTGGTAAGCGTGCCCATGTCTATAATGTTTCGATGGCCGATGGCCAGCACTCCATCCGACAAGCTATAAATACGCTACTTCCTTTCTCAACGAGCTGAACTATCGAGATGCGTGTCTCGGAGGTGTAGTAACATGGATTGGGGTCTCGAGAACAGGATATCAAGAATCATCAAGCCAGATACAGGAAGATCGGTCATGCTCGCGGTCGACCACGGATACTTTCTGGGGCCGACTTCTAGGCTGGAGAACCCGAAGAAGACTATCTCGCCTCTGGCACCTTACGCAGATACTATCATGCTAACAAGGGGCGTTCTGCGCGCGTCGGTCGACCCGAATCTGTTCAATTCGGTGGTGCTCAGGGTGTCGGGCGGTACGAGCATCGTCGGCGAGGACCTCGCCAACGAGGGCATCATCACTTGCATAGAAGACGCACTGCGTCTGAACGCGTCCGGGATCGCGTTGTCCATATTCGTGGGGAGTAAGTATGAGCGACAGACGTTGCTGAGTCTCGCCGAGCTGGTGGACAACGGCGAGAGATATGGCATGCCAGTGCTCGCGGTCACGGCGGTCGGCAAGGAGCTGGGCAAGAGGGACGCCCGGTTCCTCGCGCTGAGCTGCAGGATAGCCGCGGAGCTCGGGGCGCACATCGTCAAGACATACTACTGCGACAATTTCGAGAAGGTCGTCGACGGCTGCCCCGTACCGATTGTGGTCGCGGGCGGGCCGAAGATGACGGAGAAGCAGGCGCTGCAGCTGACATACAACTCGATATCGAAGGGCGCCATCGGCGTGGACATGGGCAGGAATATATGGCAGTCCGACCACCCGGTCCCGATGATAAAGGCTGTCAGGAAGATTGTGCACGAGGACGCCACCGTGAAGGAGGCGTACGACCTCTTCAAGAAGCTCGCGAAGAAGAAGTAGCGACGATTTCTGGAGCACTCAACCCATGCGCGTGGCGATGTACTACAACAACCGCGATGTGCGGCTCGAGGAGCTGCCAAAACCCAAGGCTGGCCCCGGCGAGATCCTGGTCAAGGTGATAGCGAGCGGCATATGCGGCAGCGACGTCATGGAGTGGTACAGGATAAAGCGGGCGCCGCTGGTGCTCGGCCACGAGATCGCCGGCGATATCGAAGAGGTCGGCGAGGGCGTAGAGGAGTACAAGGTCGGAGACCGTGTTTTCGTGTCCCACCACGTGCCGTGCATGGAGTGCAGGTACTGCATGAGCGGACATCATTCCACCTGCGACACACTCCGGAGCACCAATTTCTTTCCAGGTGGCTTCGCGGAGCACATACGCGTTCCAGCCATCAACCTGAAGCATGGAGTATTCGTCCTTCCCGAGGAGCTCACGTACGACGACGGCGTGTTCATCGAGCCGATGGCCTGCGTCGTGCGCGGGTTCAAACTGATGGACTTCTTGCCCGGGAAGACCGTGCTGGTGCTCGGCAGCGGGATAGCTGGCCTGATGAACATCAAGCTCGCGAAGGCGATGGGCGCCGGACGGGTCATCGCGACCGACGTGTCCCCGTACAGACTGGACGCCGCGAAGCGGTTCGGAGCCGACGCCGTCATCGAAGCGTCCGAGGACGTCCCTGCACTCGTCGCCGAGGCGAACGGGGGTCGCAAAGCGGACTTCGTAATCGTCTCGACAGGAGCGGAGCAGGCGATGCTCCAGGCGTTCGATTGCGTCGATCGCGGAGGCACTATCTTGATGTTCGCCCCTCCTATGCCAGGAACAGAGGTCTGCATGCCGATCGGAGACCTGTGGAAGGACGAGGTCACGATCTCAACGACATACGCGGGAAGCCCGGAGGACATCTCCGAGACGATCGAGCTCCTGAGTTCAGGCAGGGTCAAGGTGCGCGACATGATAACTCACAGGTTCGGCCTCGCGGACGCCGGAAGAGGGTTCGAGCTCGTCTCCAAGGCGCAGGACTCGATCAAGGTGGTAATCGAGCCCCAGAGATGAGACGGGTAGATAACCCATTCCACAAGGCTATTTCTACGCCTGTTGTGATTACCCACCCAATCAGAGGACTGCCCGGAGCTATGGCATTGTCTGTGTGGGTCAATGCTTGTTGATTCTGCCATGTGGTGTTGGGCTTTCCAGCGTGGTCTCTCTGAGAGCTGAGAGGTAGTTGCGTCATGGCAGCGATGGCAAGTTGTGAGAAGGAGTATGTGTCCAGGACTAGGAGATCGAAAGCGCACTTCATGAAGGCGAAGAAGGTACTTCCTGCGGGCGTCGAGAGCAACGTGCGGTTCTTCGAGCCGTATCCGTTCGTCGCGAAGAGGGCGAAGGGTCCGTACATCTACGACCTCGACGGCAACAAGATCATCGATTTCGCGCTGGGCTACGGTCCCATGATGCTCGGGCACAACCATCCGCGGGTAGTCAAAGCCGCACATGCGCAGGTCGACAAGGGGACCATGTTCGGCGTCTCGCCGGACATCGCCCTGAAGTACATCGAGGTACTGCAGAAAGCCATGCCATCGATGGAGATGGTGCGGTTCGCCAACTCTGGGACCGAGGCGACGATGCATCCGCTCCGGGTCGCGAGGTCGTACACTGGAAAGGACAAGATCGCCAAGGCGGAGGGGTCATACCACGGAGGGCACGACTACGCCCTTCAGGGCGTGGACATACCGGAGGACATGCTGAAGGACAAGGCGAATCAGCCATCGGTGCCCTTCGGCACGGGCATACCGAAGGCCATCTCAGACCTGGTCGTGATGTATCCGTTCAACGACTGGGGCGTCACGGAGGAGGTCATCACGAGGAACGCGGACGACCTCGCGGCGGTCATAATCGAACCAGTCCAGGCCGGAGGTGGGTGCTTCATTCCGAGGGATAACTACCTGAAGAAGCTGAGGAAGCTCACCAAGGAGCTGGGCGTAGTGCTCATCTTCGACGAGGTGCTCACTGGCTTCAGGGTCGCGCTCGGTGGAGCGCAGGAGAAGTTCGGCGTCAAGCCGGACCTCACATCTATCGCCAAGATAGCCGGCGGAGGATACCAGCTCGCGGCGTTCGGCGGCAAGAAGAGCATCATGAGCGAGATCATCCCAGACGACGAAGGGAATGTCTACCACGGCGGCACATACAACGGCCATCCCGTATCGGTCGCTGCAGGCCTCGAGACGCTGAAGATACTCTCCCGCCCGGGTACGTACGCGAAAATCGATAGGATCGGCGACTCGTTGTTCGACGGCTTGAGGGACGTATCCGAGGACCGCGGGGTGGACACATGGATAGAGTCCATCGGCTCGATGGGACAGATGTACTTCACCGACAAGGAGGTCGTCATGTGGCGCGATGCGTTCGACGTCGACAGAGATGCTTGGCATGAGTGGTTCATGTACTCGCTCGGTAAGGGCGTGTTGTTCGGCGTACCGCATGCGGATGAGCACTTCTTCACATCGCTTGTGCACTCGAAGGACGATATACGGGAATCGCTGGAGATATCGGACGTAGCATTCGGGAAAATCGCACGCCAGCGTGCGTGATAGCCTCCCGTGCTATCGCCCGTACTCGGCCATAATCGCGTCTATCGCCTTCTCTGCGTCCCCGTCAAGAGGCTCGGGCCTGTGCTCCGCGAGGATCTTCTTGACCCTCCCCCTCGCCTGCTCGACGACGGCCTTCTGATCGGCGGTCGAGCGGTACAGGTCGAACAGCGCGCCCTTCTCCTGCGATGGGACGAACAGCTCCTTGCGCATGTTCCTGACGGTATGCGGCGACTTGAGGAAGGTGCCACCAGGGCCGATCTCCTCTACGAGGTCCACGGCGAAGTGGTCGTCATCGAAGGTGAAGTCCTTCCTGATCTCGCGTATCGACTCCCATATGTCCGCGTCGATGACCACCTGTTCGAGCGACGCGCCCTTCGCCTGGTCGAGCCCTCCTATGCCAGAGCCGAAATCTGTCAGCGCGATACTGGTCATAGCCCCGAGGGCGATCTCTGACGCGCTCGAGGACACCCCTGGCTCCGAGCCGTATAGGCCCACCCCGAAGCCGCCTACCATCGAAGGCGCCCCGTAATGCTTTGCCATCTGTCCTGCCGCAGAAGCAAGGACCACCTCCTCGATCGAGCCGTACTTGATCTCGCCCGTCCTCATGTTCATGATGCTGGATTCCGAGCTGTACACAACGGGCGCCCCCGGCTTGGCAAGCTGGGATATGACGAAGCTCATGATGTTCTCGGCGTTGAATATCGCGATGGTGGATGCGATCGTGACGGGCGATGTGAGCCCGCAGAGCGCCATGGACATCGAGACGACGGGGATCCCCGCCCTAGCGAACTCCATCGTAGCTTCCACGGAGCCGTGCTCGAACTCGAGCGGGCAGATGGGGCACTGGATGACGGAGAAGATGGGCCTCTTCGCCAGCTCGTCCTCCCCTCCGACGACGGCGGACGCGACGCGGACCATGTCCCTCGCCTCCTTCTCCGACATGGCCTCCCCTTGGAAGTGCTTGGTCGTGCCCTTCAGCGAAATCACGAAGTCGTTTAGTCCGTGGCCCCCCTCGGGTCCGTCATGGGCCGTGACGATAGGCCAAACATAGTCTATCGAGTCTATTGCGTCGCTCAGGACCTGGAAGTCGAGTAGGTCCTTTCCCATGGTCATCCGCTTCTCGCCCGTGTCGAGGTCCCTGGTGTACACCGCGGTGCCGTTCGTGGCCATGTACGGGTACCCCTTCTTGGGAGCCTGCATGTCCTGTGCCGGGTTTCGTGCGCAGAGTCTGATCTCTTTCGGCATCGATTTGACGGCGTCGTTCACCATGTGCTCGTCAATATACGCAGTCATGATGTCGCGGTCGACGGACGCACCTCCATGTTCCAAAATGTCCAGCGCTTTCGCGCTCCCGACCTTCACTCCCGTTTCCTCTAGGAGAAGCAAGGTGTTCATGTGTACACGCTCGATATCGTCTTCAGACAGAATGCTTATCTGGCAAATCGACATACTTCCGTTCCGAGCCACGGAATGTCGTGAGGGTAATATTAACCTTGTTCAGACAATCCTGCAGGGCGCGGACGGGTAGGGAAAGAGGAAGTCCTAGCCGTTCAAGTGAGGGCGAGGCAAGTAGATGGTACTAGACGATCTGAAGCGGTTCCCGCGGGTTTTCAAAGTACTCGTAGCGAGCGCGCTGATAGAGAACATGGCCTTCGGGCTGATCATCCCGTTTCTGGCCATCTATATCACGAAAGATCTGCAGCTGGAGGACTGGAAGGCGGGGGTGGTTCTCGCGGGCTACATGGTCGCCGGCGTGCCGTCGATGATAGTCGGGGGGATGCTAGCGGACAAGATTGGCAGGCGGCCCGTTCTTCTGGCGAGCCTTGGATTGATGTCCATCACCATCCTGATGTATTTCTTCGCATACGATTTCGTGACGCTCCTCATACTCGTGATGGCAGATTCGTTCGTGGGATCGATGTACATGCCCGCTGCCAATGCGATGATCGCCGACGTGATCAAGCCTTTGGACAGACCGAGAGCCTATAGCGCTTTGAGGGTCGCGTGGAACGTCGGCGTCGTCTTCGGTCCTGTCATGGGGTTGGTGCTAGTCGCGGTCTACCCCATCAAGGTGCTGTTCGTGTTCGGAGCTCTCATATTGGCCGTAGCGTTCTTCCTGAACCTGGCATACATCAGGGAGACGAGACCGGAGAAGCTGGAATCTGTGAGGATCACGTTCAGATCAGTCCTGTCGGTTTCTCGCGACAAAGCGTTCCTGCTCCTCTGTGCCCTGAGCGCCATGTTCTGGTTCTTCTTCGCACAGTGGATATCCGTG
>JAEHCN010000086.1 GCA_020696395.1 Thermoplasmata archaeon
AGGTCATGGCTTCGAACAGCTCGCGCGTACCTGTTGCGAACCCATCCCGTTCATATACGCCTGGCGGGCCGGACAGGAACACCGTCTTCGATGGCGCGATGATATCCTTGAACTTGCTGATTGTCACGGGGCCTATGTCGAGTATCGCTGCCTCCGCGGGTAGGTCATCGAGAAGATATTCCAATCGTTCTCCGCCTTCCTCGACGGCGCAATCCACCGGCAGGGTGATCTTGCTTCCGTGGCTGTCAATCAAGGTTCTCGCGGCCTCTCTAATCCTGTCGGTGACATCTCGACGCGCGAGTCTCTCTGTGCCAGAGCCTATCTTGTGACCCATGATCCACTGGTAGGTGTATCCGACCAGGCCCGCGATGAGCAAGTGGTCCACGCGGTCGGATTCAGCCAACCTCCTTACCACCGGAAGGGCGTCGACAAATTTGGTGCCGCCGAACACGAACGTGGCTGGCCTTGAAGGGTTCTGGAGAATTTCCAGCATGGTCCTCACTTCCTTCTCCATTAGTCTTCCAGCGGCGGATGGTAAAACGGCGGTGAACCCCACGAGGGACGCATGCGACCTGTGAGCCGATGCGAACGCGTCATTCACAAACAGGTCGAACTTGGGGGCAAGGGCCTTCACCATAGGGGATTGTGAATGCTCCTCAGGCGTCAGCCTTAGCTGCTCCCCCGAGAAATTCCTCACATTCTGCAGTAGGATGCACTCTCCTTCTCCAAGAGAATCGATGGCCCTCTTCGCATGAGGTCCAAATGTGTCGTTGACGTACCTCACCTTCGCGCCGGAGTACCTGCTTAGCCAGTCTGCATGTTCATTCAGCGTGATGAAGTCGTAGTCGCCCGGTCGTCCTTGATGTGCGAGAATCGCCAGCCTCGCTCCACGGTCGATCAGCTCCCTCACCGTAAGAACGGCGGAAGCGATTTTCGATCCGTTCTCGACCTTCAAAGTGCGCTCGTCGACAGGCGAGTTTATGTCTACCCTCAAGAGAACTCGTCTGCCCCTGACATCAAAATCATCCAGCGTCAGGAACCCAAGGGAAGATCCCGAGGGGGACGCCTCTCCATCATCTCCTCCCTGGCCGCTTCCGCTGTCTGAACTCGCTGACCTGCCGTTCGTGATCCTAGCCCCCATGCCCTGAATCCATTGGCAATCAGGCGCTACAACGCCCTCGTTCTACCGCATTGGGTCGAGGCTATAAATCATTGACGAAATTATCAGCAGTGGATGCGGCACAGAAAGTATTTAGATGGGAGAGCCTGATTGCTATGACTAGGCATGAAACTCGGATGTGTTTTTCAACGCCTCGTATTGCTAGGAAGTGTTCAAATTGAAGGCAACTGAGATCAGCAAGCTCCTCGTGAAGGATGTCATGAGCACGCCTCGTATGACCGTTGGCAAAGGCGAGACGGTATCAGAAGTAATATCCAGGATGAAGAAAGGGCGCGTCAGGGAGATACCCGTCATCGAGGACGGAAGACCACTCGGGCTTGTCAGCTATTACTCTCTGTTATCGAGGAGGAACCTGCCTCTTTCCGCGAAGGTCGAGCACATAATGGTCTCATGTCCGAAGCTTGAAGAAGACACGACCATCGTGAGTGCTGCTGAAGAGCTCATGTCGACTGGCGTGAGAGGAGCTCCTGTGGTGAGGAACCACAAGCTCGTTGGATTCCTGTCGCGGACCGACATCATCCGAGTGATGTCCAAGATGGACGAGCTGAAAAGCAGGCGGGCGGGGTCGATAATGAGCACGGCTCCAGTCTCTGTCGCTGAGGGCGAACCTGTGAGAAAGGCTCAGATTCTCATGAAGAGCCTGAATGAGAAGACACTCCCAGTCGTCGGAGATCAGAATCTGCTCATCGGTGCGATTGGGATGACTGAGATATTGGATGTCGTCTGGACTCCAAGAGCGTCGAAGCCCCCGAACGAAGTGAGGGGGGACAGAGAGCCCGCAGATGTGAGGGTGGGCAGCGTCATGAACAAACATCCCGTTTCCGTGTCTCCTACGGACACTCTCGACAAAGTCGTCTCCATCATGCTCTCGAAGAATCTCTCCACGTTATTCGTCGCTGAGGAGATGAAACTTGTCGGCGTCATATCGCACACCGACATAATGGAGCTGATCATCAGCCTTAGACCTCAGAAAGGGGTCTACGTACAGATTACGGGTCTCGACGCGGAGGATCCCGAGGTCTACGAGATCATGTATGACCTCATCGGCAGGTCGATGAAGAGGATTGACAAGATGGAACCTCCGAAAGTCCTCTCCGTCCACGTGACATCCTACCACCAGGACGGCCTTAAGAGTAAGTCTAGCCTAGGTGCTAGGCTGACCACGGACAGGGATATGTACTACTCAAAGGCCAGCGATTGGGACTTGTATCGGTCGCTGGACACCGCCCTCGACATGATGGAGAAGAACGTCAATAAGGAGCGCGAGAAACGCCTGGACGCCAGGAAGAAGAAGCCGAACCTATAGGTCCCAGTGTTCGGAGGCGTTCTTCCTGCATCGTTCGATGGCATCGCGTCCCAGGCAGCTGTCATCCGACACATTGGTGAACTCCAGAGGAACATCTACACCCTTGAAGACACCTATAACGCCAGCTACCACCTCTGAGAGAGCAGGGATGTCGTATCCCCCCTCCAGGAAAAAGGTGACCCTCTTCGCGCAAATCTCCGAAAGGCGCACAAGCTCCGTCGCTCCTCTAACATTACCTGTGGATGAGAGGCTCATGGAAGCGAGCGGATCTCTGTAA
This sequence comes from Thermoplasmata archaeon, assembly GCA_020696395.1. Classification (GTDB taxonomy): domain Archaea; phylum Thermoplasmatota; class Thermoplasmata; order UBA10834; family UBA10834; genus UBA10834. The sequence continues at coordinate 2,764 of JAEHCN010000086.1, forward strand.
TGGCAGTCGACTCCTAAACTGACTAGTATAGCGTCTGGTGAGAACTGCCTGACAATTGGCAGAACGACTTCGGAGTAGGAGCAGTCATATGTCGAATCCCCGCAGCCTGAAGCCAATGGCAAGTTGACTGTGAACCCCTCCCCATCTCCCTTTCCAAGGAAATCAACGCTCCCCGTTCCCGGGAAGATGCCCGCTTGATGCATTGAAATGTAGAGCACATCGGATCTCCCTGCGAAGACATGTTCAGTGCCGTTCCCGTGATGTACATCGGAATCGATAATCGCAATCTTCTTGTCTCCACGGTCTAGCAGATGAGCAGCGGCTATGGCTATGTTGTTGAAGTAGCAGAAGCCCATCCCGTAGTTCGGACCTGCGTGGTGGCCCGGAGGTCTCGTCAAGGCAAACGATGGCTCCTCCTCCCTTTTTGAGTGCGCCGCTGCGTCTACGGCACATTCAGCTGACAGGGCTGCAATGCCATATGTATCATGATGGACGTTGGTGTCCATAGTGATTCTGCATTCACCACACGTACGGATGAAGTCTATGTAGTCCTCGTCGTGTACGAGTCCGAGATGTTCTGCGCTCGCCACCTTAGAAGGGACAACGCCTCCCCATAGTCCATGGTGCTTCAGCTTTCGGACTATGCCCTTCAACCTCTCGGGAGACTCCGGATGGGACGGACTCTGGACGTGGTCATAGAACTCCTCGTTGAAGAAGACCGCCACGTCTCCTTGAACCCGACATGCGTAAATAATGATTTTCCAGGTCCGACTCGTTCGCTCGTCGCGACATTTTTATTTAGAGGCATCACATTTTATGGTCCTGAATGACATGGCAACATCGGAAGTAGTCTATTTCGATCGACCTGGCAAGGAGAACACAGATGCGGTTCTCGATGCCGTGGAGCGACGTTTGAAGCGAACGGGAATCGGCCACGTCGTCGTGGCGAGCAACTCCGGCGAGACCGCTTTCAAGGCCATCTCCAGACTCGCTGGCTCAGATGTCCGAATCGTGGTCGTCACATCCCACGCTGGATTCTCAGGAGAGGGGGTTGTCGACATGGACGATAAGGCCGAGGAGAGGCTGACACAATCGGGAGTCCGAGTCGTGAGGTCTTCTCACGCTCTCTCAGGCTTGGAGCGGTCCGTGACTCGTAAGCTTGGTGGGGCGTCTCGGGTCGAGGCGATATCCGAAGCCCTTAGATCTCTGTTCGGGCAAGGGCTGAAGGTATGTGTCGAGGTGGCGGTCATGGCGGCGGACAACGGTGCAATCCCCTGTGGAGACCTTGAGGTCGCAGTCATCGGGGGAACTGGGGAAGGGGCCGATACTGCCTGCGTGATCAGACCTGCGCACGCGAATGCATTCTTCAACTTGGAAGTGCGAGAAATCATTGCAATCCCGAGAGCTAGGCAGAAAAAGGGATAGAGATAAATCCTCTGACGCGATTCATTGCTGCGATGGACGCTGTTGGGCTGGCGCTGCTCTTGATAGCGGTGATGGTTGTCCTCCTCGTCTTCTACGCCAGCGCAGCTGTCGTCGCTCAGGACTGGTCAGCGAGTCCCGAGTACCTTCTGCGACTGTTGGTAGTCTCGCTCGTATTCGTATTCGTCGTCTCTGCAGTAGGCAATATTAGCGGAGATCAAGTCTTCTCCGACATGCTGCTCCTACTGTCCTTTGTCGTCCTCGTGGTGGTCGTGAGGTTCGTTCTGGTGGATGAGCTCGCGGTTTCGGATGACTGGCTGGCTTCAATTATCGTATCACTGATCGGTGTGACTCTGATATTCATGATCGACGCTCTCGTGGATGCCCTCTTTGACCTGAGCATTCCATCGATCGTCTAGAGAAGTCTGAGGGTTTTGGGGCAAGCGGTCAGCACCTTGCAGCCGTTCTTCTTCACGAGAATGTCGTCCTCGATCCTTACACCGCCGAAGCCTGCGAAGTATGCGCCAGGCTCGACCGTGAGGACCATACCCTCACGCAGAACCATGTCCCTGGCTGAGGATATCGACCCAGGATCGTGGACGGATATCCCAAGACCATGGCCTGTGCTGTGTATGAAGCAGTCCTTGAACTTGCTGCCATCTATCACATCCCTGGCGGCATTATCGACGTCCTCGCCATGGACGCCGTCCCCGATCATGTCCAAAGCCTCCTCTTGAGCTCTCAGAACAACCTCGTGCATCTCCTTCTGCCGCTTACTGGGTGCCCCGCACACGAAGGTCCTCGTAATGTCTGAGACATACCTCTTGAAGGAAGCGCCGAAATCGAAGAGCGCGAAATTGCCCTTCCTGAGCTTCCTTCTCGAAGGTGTGTAATGTGGCTCCGCGCTCTTGGTACCGAACGCTGCCGTTGTCGTGAAGGCCGGCCCTGCCGCCCCAAGTCGCATCATCCTGTAATTGATCTCGGCAGCTGCTTCGGTCTCGAGCATACCTTCCGAGACGAAGTCCGGGATGGACCTGCACACCTCGGACGCAGTCCTGCACGCCTTGGAAATGCGTGCAATCTCATCTGATTGCTTGATCATCCTTGCGTGGAACAGATCCCTCGAAATATCCACCAGCTTCGCATTCCCGCACGCCTTCTTTATTAGCCCGTGATTCGCAAGGGTGAGTTCCATGGAATTGATGCCTATCCGCTTGAATCGCGACAGTCTGCTTTTCATCAGCTTCATGCGTTGTTCGCCGTTTTCAAACACATGTGTCTTAACGCCGGCTTCTCTGGCGCTCAGCGCCTCGAGTTCAGATGTGAGCACTTCAAGTCCAGAAGGCCTGATGACTGCCAGGCAGCCCTCAAAAAGTCCGTTCGGAATCCCAGTAGCGTAGAAGAAGCTGCAGTCCAGATTGGGTTCGACGGCGTTCATGAGGACAATCGCGTCGACGTCTTTCTTCATGGTCGAGAATATCCATCTCTCCCTTGTCGCCACAGGATCACGCATCCAGGATGCGGCTCAGCGTATAAAGAAATGATGCTGGCTACGCTCCTATCCACGTTACACCTACGATTTTCTCGATCGCCGATATAGCTGATAGGGCCGCCAAGTAGCTGGTCTTCGGATTCCGCGGGGAGGGCATGTTCCTTGTGATAACGTCAATCTCGCCGAACCTTCCTCTCGCCTTGAGATGATGTTCGTTCGTCTTGACCTGTGGGTCACACACTATCCGGACCACAGTCCTATCGAAACCGACGCCTGCCAGGGCTATCGTCGCAGCCACATTGATGTTCTGGGGGAAATGCTTCACAGCTTCCTTGGCCGATCCTTCGAAGACCTGCG
>JAEHCN010000087.1 GCA_020696395.1 Thermoplasmata archaeon
CAGAATCGAGGTTCTGCGATGCAAGGTCGAACACTTCAGTAGAGGTAGACGGAATTCCATCGTGATACATGGAAAGGGCCGCAGAGGTGGAAAGTACCGGTCTGTCGCTTGGCACAAGGATACCGCCAAAGAGCTGGACGACTATCTCCGCATAAGAGGTCGTGAGATCGACAAGGCCAGAGCGAAGAACCCAAGGGTAGAGGTCCCTCCGTATATGTTCATCTATGAACGAGGGGGAGAACTCCATCCGTATAAGAAATCCGCAATGGAGAACTTTCTGAAGAATCTCAGCGAGAAAACTGGCATAGAATTCTCCAACCACACCCTTCGACGGACCTGCGGGAACATGATGTGGAGAGCTGGAGTACGGATTGAAGCGATTGCCGCCCAATTCGGACACTCGGACACGAAGACAACGCTCCGTTACCTCGGATTGAATCTCGATGATTCGTCCGAGGCGATGGACAAGCTAGCCCAATATCAAGAAACGATCGATATTCCGACGGATGGAATTTCCGACGGCGGCCAGCAAATAGGTGGACCCTGTGGGATTTGAACCCACGACCTCTTCCTTGCGAAGGAAGCGATCTTCCGCTGATCTAAGGGCCCTTGGACGGTCTGGGAGCCTCCGTCCCGTATTTCTAGCTTTGCCTACGCTACAATTCCGAGGATATTGTCCACAGTCGCCAGAGTGCTTCCTAGATAAGATTTCGGATCTAGCGCCAAATCGAGCTCCCCCTCGCTCATCAAAGTGGTGACGCTGCTACTAGCCATCAGGTGGTCCTTGAAGTCCTCGCACGCCTTCTGAGCGTCCATGCTGCACTTCCTTATCAGCTCGTGGGCATCCTGCCTTCCCAGTCCCTTGGAGACCAGGGCCATCATGATTGACTCGGCCATTATGACGCCGCCGGCCCTCTGAAGGTTGGACCACATCCTGTCCTTGTTGACGACGAGACCCCTGAACATCCCCTCGGTCTTTGCCAGTATATCGTCTAGTAGAATGAAAGAGTGTGGTACGAAGAATCTCTCCGCGGAGGAGTTCGTGAGGTCCCTTTCATGCCACAGGACAGCGCTTTCCATCGCGGGAGTCATAAATCCTCTCACGATCCGTGCCAGGCCGCAGACATTCTCTGCGGTCACAGGGTTCCTCTTATGCGCCATCGTCGAGCTGCCGACCTGGACCGCCTCGTCGAAGGGCTCGGACACCTCTCCTATCTCCCCTCGCTGTAGGTTCCTGATCTCCGTCGCGAACTTCTCAACCGAGGTGGCGATGTTTGCGAGTATCGACATGAGTTCGACATACCTGTCCCTGGCGACGATCTGGGTGGGTCCCTCCTCAATGCCTAGCTCTAGCTCCTTCATCACTGCTTGCTGGATATGTATCGCCTTGGAACCGAATCCAGCGCCAGTGCCCACTGCGCCGCTCATCTTTCCGACAAGAATCCTCTTCTTCGCCTCCGCGATCCGCTCTTGATGTCTATGAACCTCGAGGGCGTAGTTCGCGACCTTGAGCCCGAATGTGATGGGGAGCGCATACTGGCCGTGCGTTCTCCCGATCATGATCGTGTCCCGATGCTCTTTGGCCCTAGATGCTAGAGCTGTCTTGAGCGCGCTCAGAGTTCCCTCGAGGGCTTCGATGGCATCTCTGATCTGGAGGGCTGCGGCCGTGTCTAGGATGTCGTTCGAGGTGGCACCTAGATGGACGAACTTGCCGCTCTCCCCGCACTGCTCGGTCAGAGCTCTGACGATTGCGGTGATTTCGTGGTTGATCTCGGCATCGATTTCCCGCACCCGCTCAAGCTTGACGAAGCGCACAGACGCGGTCTTCTTTATGGTGACGGCGTGGTCATCCTTCACATTTCCTAGCTTTGAATGGGCGAGCGCCAGCGCGGCCTCGACATCCAGGATTCTCTGGAGGCGATTCTCCTCTTCGAATATCGCCTTCATCTCAGGTCGTCCGTATCGGAAATCCAGCGGGCATATCGGCATTGGAGCCACTCTCAACAGGAGATATGTCGACGGGACATAATGCTTTCGCGGTCAACTGGGCCCTCCGTACCTGAAATCATCCTGGCTTATCAGGCACAATAATGCATCAGGATGGCCAGTCATACGAGTTTCGGCATCAATCTGGCAGGATTTAGGTCGGAGCTAAACCCTTTCCTTTCCGTTTGGTGTGCTTCCTTAGAGTCCCCTGCCCCAATGCCCGCATCTGCCAAAGGGTTCCAACCGCTATGCATTCTCTAGGTTTTCTTGCAGAGTGTAAGTCGACAACGGCAAAAGGTGTGTAGTATCTACAAATTAGCAAGCTCTCCCTCCTCCCCATACAGGAGAAGTCTTCGGGCACCATCCCGCCTCTTTTCGACATATCCTTGAGGGGGCCAGGGGGGGCTCCTCCGCGCTCTGGGCGCTTCGTCGCCACTCCTCCGTGCTGGAATCGCTCTCCATGGCTTAAGGACTTCTCTCCCCCTATGGCATTTTCTCAGAAATGGCTGACCCTGTGGGATTCGTTCAGAGGCCGTCCCAACACGTTAGGACTCGGATTCAATCACTAGGAATTCCAAGAGAAGAATTAAGTCCTATCAGACTGCTATTCAGAATGCTATGGCTCGTATGCCCCGTGTGCCGCCAGTGCCCGTACGCATTCACCCGATAGTGTTCTCTAGGCTGGCGAAGAAAGATAAGAGCTTCATCAGGAACCTTTACTCCGACCGTTTGAGAGTGTCCAGCACGACAATTCTCGTCTACATCGTTGGGATTCTATTGTTCATTCTGTTCCTGATTCTACTGGGCTAAGCACGCCCGCAACGTCAAGCGTCCTCCCCTATTGCCTCTTCTCAGAATGGTTAATGAGCTTGATGCGAGGAGACCTTTGCAGGGTCGAGCTCCGGGGGACGCTCTGAAGTATGTTCCGAGCGACAATTCCTCCAGATTGACACCGACGAACAACCTACCTGGCTATGCTTGACGAGTTATCAAGCATGATAACCTGATGGGAACTGCCTTAAATCCTGCCATGCCTCAATCCTATTGAGCTCCATGGATGCTGAACAGAAGAGAAGGGCCGTGTCCAAGCTTCTCGCTGACGATTACTCGCAGAAGATATTGGCAAGAACCTACAATGTCCCTATGTCTGCCCAAAGATTGAGCAGGTCCTGCAAGATACCGATTGCCGCATGCTACAGGCGCATACACGAGCTCGAGACAGTGGGCCTCATCTCGATAGAGGATGAGATGGAGGTCTACAAGGGCAGGAGGGTCCGCATGTACAAGTGCAGACTCCGATCAGCAACGATCAAGTTCACGAACGGGCGCTTCGCCGTCAAGTACCACACGGAAGAGAACGGCGGCGGGGATAGTCTCAGCCCAGGAGACGCGGTTGTTCAAGTGAACGCCGGCTAGGTTACCCGCGCCCCGGCTGAAGCTCACGCCTGTCCAGTTCGTTGTTGACCACAGTGAGGCAGTGGTCAGCGTGATAGCTTATGGGGCCAAGGGAGATCTTCTTCGGCTCGTACGACATCAGCATTTTCTCCTCCTCTTCGTTGAGGTCATGATCATCCCCAAGCACGAAGGTATTGTCGGATCCGAACGAACAGTCCCTGACGTCCTCTCCGTCCTCCTTGAGGTAATGCATCTGCGACTCCTTCGATATGTTCGAAAGAACCTCGGAGTAGCTCCTCTCGGAAACATAGATGCCAGGGGAGGTCTTCTTCTCTCCGCCTGGCTTCTGCAGAAGGGCGTTCCTTATCAGGGCAGCCGTGCTCCTCTCGTCAGGGTTGAGGTACTTCACCTCTGACCCGACTATCCTGACCGTCTTCGGGGGGTTAGGCTCCCCCAGCAGGAGCAGGGTTATCTCGACATCCCTTCGTATGTCGTGCGATATGAAGAATGCTGAATTCACACATCTGAGAAGGATATCTAGCCTGCCCGTGGACCCGCAGAGGTCGTCCAGCTTGAAATCTGCGGACGTGATGGCTCTGTGTCCCAGCACAACGAAGCGTCTCACACTACCCTCCTCCCTTGGCAACGTCGAAATCCTTGAACTGTTTCATGAGCTGTCGCCTCATCTTCCTGTTACCCATGAACCCCTTCATAGCCTTGACCGATGCGTCGTACTGCTTAAGGAGTTCGCGCACCTCCTTGTTTGTGGTTCCGCTCCCGCGCGCAATTCTCGTCAACCTCGACGACTTGATCATCTTGGGGTTCTCGAGCTCCTCCTCTGTCATTGAATCCATTATGACCTTGAACCTCGCGAGTCGCTCCTGGGTCATCTCCACATCCTGGTCGGAAAGCTTGTCGGCCAGACCTGGGAGCATAGACGCCAACTTCTTGAAGGGTCCCATGCCCTGTAGCATCTCCATCTGATCGTACATGTCCCTAAGGGTGAACTTGCCAGACATCATCTTTCTGGCGGTTTCCTCCGCCTTCCTCTCATCGATGACCTCGCTCGCAGCTTCAATCAACGACTTGATGTCGCCCATGCCCAGGAGACGGCTTATGAACCTATCTGGGTCGAACTTCTCCAGATCCTCCAGGTGCTCCCCGACCCCGATGTAACATATCGATGCCCCCGTCTCCGCCACAGCGCTGAGGGCGCCTCCCCCTTTCGCGGTCCCATCCATCTTGGTCACTATGACTCCGGTGAGGGCGACGGCCTCGTGGAATGCCTTTGCCTGGGGGCCGGCCTGCTGTCCCGTCTGCGCATCCAGCACCAGGAGTTTGTGCTCAGCATCGACTATCTTCGCGATATCCTTGATCTCCTTGATCAGGTCCTTTTCGAGCGCGTGCCTTCCAGATGTGTCGAATATTATGACATCGTACCCCTTGAACTCCTTGATGGCCGCCTTCGCCACTGAAGTCGCACTCTTCGCGTCGGGGTCACCGAACACCGGCACGTTGACCTTCTTCCCAATCTGCTTCAACTGGTCGTACGCTGCTGGCCGATGCACATCGCCCGCAACCAGACCGACCTTCATGCCTCTCCTGTGGAGGTCCTTAGCTAGCTTCCCAGAGGTCGTGGTCTTGCCCTGTCCATACAGGCCGACCATGAGTATGCGCTGGGGCTTCGCGGGTATCTCTTTCGATGTCCCGAGGATGCCCACGAGCTCCTCGTAGATGATTCTGATGACATGTTCCCTCGAACTCATCCCGGGTGGTGGTTTCTCAGTGAGGGCCCTTTGCTCCAGCTTCTGCGTCATGGAAAGGACGAGTTTCACGTTGACGTCAGCCTGAAGAAGGGCCCGTTGGATGTCCTTGACGACCTCCTTCACCAGAACTTGATCCACGTGCGACGCGTTCGCTATCTTCTTCAGCGCGTCCTTGAGGGAATTTCCTAGGCTCTCCAGCACCATGGGTCCAACCTAGAACCGCCTAAGCAGGGGCGTTAGATAAATAGCTTACGTAGCAGGAAACATCGACAAAAAAAGGGAAGGGAAGGGCTAGCCTTGTCAGAAGGGATGGGATGCACTCTAACAACTAGCCCAAAATTTCCCGAGTGATATATTGGTGGTGCACTATTTAAAGCTGTCGAAATCCCATTATAAATAACTTCCACAGGAAGTCTACCTTTCTCGCCGCTACCCAGCGTCCGGTATCAGGGGGTGGTCAGTGGCGGTCAGCCATACCTGTGTTTCATCTGTTGCAGCTGCAGCTCACAAGTAACCCGATTTCTGCAGGACCATCAGATCTTCTGTGCTGAGTTTCTCGCCGCTCTTGAAACGGTCGAAAATCTCCTCAGCTTCTTTCTTGACCACGCTGTCGTCCTTCTCCCGCTTCGCGCGCCGGGATTTGTCCCGAATCCCAGTGATCAGTTTGTCAAAATCGTGGACCTGTCGTATGTGCTCTATATGCTCACGGTGCTCCTCGTCGGCCGCAAGCTTCGCTTCGATGAACTTCTCCTGAGCCTCGTCCGCCTCCTTCCTGAGAGCGTCAGCCTCGTCGTACAGTCTCAGCATCATGTCGTGTTCTGCCTGTGCTTTCTCAGCCAGCTCTGCGACCA
>JAEHCN010000026.1 GCA_020696395.1 Thermoplasmata archaeon
TGCACGTCATCACTGCCAACAAGGGTCCGATCGCGTTCGCGTATGATAGACTGGAATCACTGGCAAGATCGAGGAATGTCAAGCTCAGGTTCGAAGGGACCGTCATGGACGGGACACCGATCTTCAACCTAGTCGAAAAGGCGCTTCAGGGCTGCGAGATAACTCGTCTCGAGGGCATTCTGAACAGCACATCGAACTATGTCCTGACGGAGATGTCGAAGGGCAGAACGCTTGACGACGCAGTCAAGGAAGCCCAGAGACTGGGTATCGTGGAGGCCGACCCATCACACGACCTCGACGGCTGGGACGCGGCGGCGAAGATCACTGCTCTGGCCAATGTCCTCATGGGAGCAGGAAGCACGCCCCAGAAGGTGGAGAGGAAGGGCATGGCAGATCTCTCTCAGAAGGACATCGCCTCGGCCCTGTCCGAGGGCACCAAGATCAAGTTCGTGGCGAGAGCCGAGAGGGAAGGCCCGAATGTCCTGACTTCGGTCACTCCGGAACGGCTGCGGAGCGACAGCCCCTTCTGGTCGGTGGACGGGACCTCCAGTGCGCTCACGATATCCACAGACCTGATGGGAGAACTGACCATCTTCGAGACCAGACCCGTCCAGACCGTGACTGCCTACGCGGTTCTCTCGGACCTGCTGCTGGTAGCTGAATGGATAAGATGCAACTCGCTCTGAACCGGACTACATCACTTCCAGGCTGAACTCAGGTATGTCGAAATAGAAACCTGACCTCGAACGCAAGTCGTATTCCGCGTTCAGTATGGCGAGATGTCCCGCTTCCTCACCGACGAGCCAGTTGAAGACCTCCCTCGCCTTGGCATTCTCGACCTCCACGCTAGCTCGCCTGTAGTACTCGACGGACTTCCTCTCGACATCCATGCCGAACTTGAGGACTTCAAGCTCTCCAGCTTTTGGGTCTAGAGGGTCCTCCGTCCCCTCTGCTTCCCTGAAAATCGACCCGCCGGAAGCGGCTGAGCCCTTCACGGAGGAAGGCGAGACCCAGTCACCACCCCGCTCGACCCGCTGTAGCTCCTCCTCCAGCACCTTCACGTGCCTCCTCTCCTGCTTGGCGAGCGACACGAACGTGTCCTTCGCCCGCGGGTGTTTCATCCGCAAAGCTGCCTTCGAGAAGAACTTCTCTCCCTCGATCTCCATGATGATAGCGCTCCGCAGTATCTCAATGTGCTCCCTGCGGGTGTTTGCCATTCACTCCCTCCCGTTCGATCAGAGTAACATGTTGGCGGATTTATTGTTTTTCGCGAATCGAGCGTGTAAGGCGATATTCCTTTACCGTGGGGGCGCCCTAGACATGATCGGACACTCATGGCGGTCTTCACGCGTTGCCCAGGAGCGATGTTCGCGCTCCAACCCATCCCGGAGACGGTCGTCTGTCCCCACTGCCGTGAAGAGGTCGAGATGTTTACCGACGAGGTTACCCTCAAATGCTATCACTGCGGCGGCATAGTCACACGAGAAAAGAGGCCCAGCTGCTTCGATTGGTGCAAGTATGCGGACAAATGCGCTCAGGAGCTTGGGCTCGACCCCCGATAGCATCCTCCTGGCGGCTCTCGATCCGCCTATTGGGCCGTTAGGCCCCCATCCACCGAGAGCGCTGTCCCAGTGACGAACGACGATTCGTTCGATGCCAGAAAGAGAACTGCCTTGGCCACCTCTTCAGGCCTACCGATTCTTCCAAGGGGATGGTCAATGTCCATCTGGACCCTGCATTTCTCAGGATCCACTGACAGTTCTACCTCGCGGGAGACCATAGGCGTGTCAATCACGCCAGGGTTGACGCAGTTCACGCGAATGTTGTCACTCGCGTAATCCAACGCCATGGCCTTGGTCATCACCGTGACACCGCCTTTCGAAGCGCAGTACGCCGGACAGGAACGATTACCCACCAAGCCTGCATCGGACGAGTTGTTTACGATCACGCCGCCTCCCCGCTTCCGCATGTGGGGGACCGCATACTTAGAAACCAGGAACGTACCCTTCAGGTTGATGTCGATCAGCCTGTCCCATTCCTCCTCGCTCATGTCTTCAGCTTTCTTCTCTATGTATATCCCGGCGTTGTTAAAGACGATGTCTATTCCTCCGAACCTGGAGACTGTCGATTCCACCATTCCGAACGCGTCATCCGCCTTCGAGACATCACCTTCCACAAACATGACTTCGCCGAGTTTTCCGAGTTCAGCTACCGCCTCGGCCCCCTTCTTCGCGGACCGGCCCGAGACCGCCACCTTCGCCCCTTCCTTAAGGAACAAACTGGCAGTCGCTAAGCCAATTCCCTCCGTTCCTCCTGTGACTAGCGCCACCTTACCCTTCAGTTTCATAGTCCCAACCGGTGCCCTATCGAGTCAACAATGAAAAAGGATTGCCCACAGGTATCCAGCGGATGCGGGTGCGCGGAAGCCGATCTAGCTCGACGAGGCCATCGGAAGTGCGACCCTGAACACGCTTCCCTTCGACTGATTCCCCCGTACCCGGTCCTCGACCCACACCATTCCGTGGTATGATTCCACAATGGCGCGCACGATCGAGAGACCCAGTCCCAACGCTGGCGGTCCCTCCGTCCCCCCGCTCATCCTACCGAATACGAGGCTCTTCTTCGAGTCAGGTATGCCGATGCCGTTGTCCGAAATCGACACACACCAGTATCTCCTGTAGTCGACGAAGAATTCGCCCACGCTAACTTCGACTGTTATCTTCTCGTGGGGGTCGTACTGAACCGCGTTATCGATGATGTTCACGAATACCTCGTTGATCAGCTCGTTACCGGTCACGAAGTACCTTTGGCTTCCCAGGTTCAGGTCTATGGTGACATCCTTCTCAGAGTTGCTCCTCGAGACTTCCCCAGCGCTCTCCTTCAGCACCGCGGTCAGATCCACCGGGCCTGTGTTCTTCGCGCCTTCCTCTTCGATGCGCGCCAACTTGTCAGCGCGCTGTATCAGTTCGCTTATCCCCCATGCGGCCTCGGTGGCTCGTCCCAGATACGCAACCGCCTTCTCAGAATCGACATCCGTCGAGAGAGCCATGTGAAGATAGCTCGTCACCGCTTGGTTGTAGTTGTTTATGTCGTGGGCTATGATATCCCCGAGGAAGCGCGTCCTCTGCGCAATCTCCACCTGAGACTGGTACATCTTCGCGTTCTCGATGGCAACGCCGGCCAACTCCGCGAAGATGCGAAGTGCCTCAATGGCATCCTTGTCCATCGTCCTTCCGGTCTCTGGCTTCTCGATCTCTATGAATCCCTTTGGCTGGTTGTCGCGATCCATGAAGACAATCTTCAGATAGTCTAGTTCGTGCCACTCGTTCAGGTCGCCTCTGGGTTTCGTTATGCTCTTCACATCGAGATAGAGGGGTTCGTCCGATTTATTGAAGTCCTCGGGGCCGGGTCGGATGAAGTAGACGTTCTCGGAGATCATGAACTTCGCGTCCATGTCCCTTCCGAGAAGCTCCTGACTATATGTGATGGCCATGATCTGCTCGGTTCTGTCGGCGCCGTATCCGTGGGCCGCACGGACGCGGAAGACTCGCTCGTTCTCGTCAAGGACGCATATTATCAGAGCCCTGACCGAGAACACCTCGGCTATCGTTTCCGCGATCTTCTGAAGGACGGAATCAACAGACTCCACAGACATGATGTCAGACAGAACGCTCAGCATCTCTCCTGCAAATCTCGGAGGCGTGGCGGATTTGTTGACGCCACGTCTGGACTTGGAACCCTTTGAGGAACTCTGCATCGTGCATCCCTGGATGTCCGTTCGACGGCATTCTTCAGAAATACTCCGGCCTATTAGAACTTATGGCGAATTGCACCAACATGGGTTCAGAGAACCGGAGGGTGACGAGCTGAGCGCATCCAGACGATTATTTGGGAAACAACCTATTATACCATGATGTGGATTCAATCAGGGGGAAAACAATGACTGAAGAGACAGAGGTGGGCAAGGTTATGCAGTTCTTCGCGAAGCCTTCCGTTGCAGCGATAGAGATAACGGCAGGAACGATTGCTGTCGGAGACACGATCAGAATCAAAGGCGCGACGACTGACTTCGAACAGAAGGTCGAGTCCATGGAGATCGACAGGAACCCTGTCCCCAGCGCGACGATAGGTCAGGCCGTGGGAATAAAAGTGAAAGACCGTGTCCGCTCACACGACAAGGTTCTCAAGCTGCTTGCCTAGGCGCTACGAACAGGGTCGTGAGTCGAACCAACATGAAGCCGTCGATCATCGTTCACGGTGGGGCATGGGACATCCCGGATGACCTGGTTGAGGCGCACCTGAAGGGGTGCGAGACAGCGGCTGAGAGAGGTTACGACGGGCTCGTCAATGGAGAGTCTGCAGTCCAGGCCGTGGTAGAGGCCGTGGCAGTCATGGAGGATGACCCGGTGTTCGATGCGGGCGTCGGATCGTTCCTGAACCAATCCGGACAGGTTGAGCTGGACGCGATGGTCATGGAGGGTAGCTCCCTTGGGTCAGGGGCGGTTGGTGCACTGCAGCACATGAGAAACCCAATCCGCATCGCGAGGAAGGTACTGGAGGACACTTCCTTCTCCCTGCTAGTAGGAGACGGCGCTCTGAGGTTCGCGGTCGAAAAAGGGTTCGAGCCTTGCACCGAAGAGGATCTGCTCGTGGGCCACCAGCTGGAGGATTATCGCGAATTCCTGAGAACCGGGGTGCTGGGGACGAGAGAATTCTTCGAGGGTGGATGCGACACCGTCGGGGCTTGTGCCATCGATACCGACGGGCGCGTCGCCTCAGCAACGTCCACGGGGGGGATACCGAGGAAGCCCGCTGGCAGAGTAGGCGATTCACCGCTCGTAGGATGCGGCGCCTACGCAGATGACCAGGCAGGGGCGGCCTCCGCGACAGGCTGGGGCGAGAAGATAATGGCGGTCCTCTTGGCGAAGACGGCTATCGACGCCCTCAGACTTCACGGAGACCCCGCAGAAGCCTGCACGGAGGCTGTGACGACGATGAAGAGCAGGGTGGACGGGCTGGGTGGCATAATCATGGTCGACAGCAAGGGAACCATCGGCTATCATCACAACACCCCCCGGATGGCGTTCGGGTTCGTTGAGGGGAAGACGGGTAGAAGGAAGAAGGCCATCAGAGCTTGAGGGCTGACTACTTGCCTACGACCTCACTCGCGCTGACGCCGTCGACAGGGCCGGACAACTCCATCCGTATTTCTCTGACCAGGCTGTCGTGCTCTTCGCGAGATATCCTCAACATCTTGCGCAGAATCTCGAGGATGTCGACCTCAGGACCGGCCAGACGTCCGTCGGAAAGGGCGATCTCAAGAACCTCACTGTACATCCTGGTGAACTCCATATGATCCTCCGCAAGCTTCTTCAGGATCTCGGTCTCCAGCGTGCCATGCTGCTTCTCGGATATCTTCAGGATCGCCCTCAACTCCTCTATGAGAAACCTCTCCGTTGCGGTGACTCGGCCATCACGCCAGGCCGTGGCGAGTGCACGTCTATAAGCCTCGGTCGCCTCGTCCTTCTTCTCGATAGCCTTGAACCTGCGGGATTCGATCGTCGCCAAGGAGCTCATTTCAAGGGTCCCTTTCAGAACCGCCTCGGTCACGATGTCGCAGAGAGTGATATGGATAGACGTAGCATCGTCAATCTCCCTGACCTTCATGCGGACGGTCTTGCCGTTCATACCGACAGGTACAACGAGGTCCCCGATGCGCTCCCTCAGCTCACGCGACCTGACGAAACCATTCGGGCTCAGGTAATAGCCGCTCATACGCTGCTTCATGCCCTTCATATGGGCCTTTCGCTGGACGACCAGACCATCCCCGATGAGGTCCTTGAGGTACTGCGGTAGATGTTTCCGCTGAATGCCTGTCGAGCTGGCAATCGACTCCTGTGCGAGCTCAGAAGGAAGCTCATACCTAGCCTCCATACGAGGGTAATCCGAAAGGTACAGCAGAACCCTGTCCTTGCTGGTAAGCGAGGCGACCTCCTCAAGTCCCACACCATCGGGAACAACGTAGGGATATATGCAGATTTTCGTACGGACAGTCCATTGGATCTGCTGAGAAGAGATGGGGGGCCCAACGGGATGTTCATAGCCGCATGATACACTGCAAGGCCGCCTCTTCCTGTTCATCATCGTAATCGGACCGTTCGAGACGATCAGTGTTACACTGTCCTTGACGAGCGGGCCATGATATCGTGCCGGGCCCTCCCTCGGGCCTCAGAACGGTCAGACGGGTTCGGATTGGCACACATTATATTCTGATTCTAATATATCACATATTGTATTTAGGGAGAAGTATAATAGTACGCAAATACACATGTGCCAGCAACAGACACCCGTATGCGGAACGCGCGTGCCCCTGAGGCTCTCCCGCAGCAACGAGGAATAATATATAAATCGGCAAATGCACAAGAACAGTATCATCAAAAGCGTCATATACTCCCTAGATGTAGGGGAGGCCGATCGCAATGGACGCGCTGAGACCTAGGTCGGATGATTCTCCCCCCATCGATTGGGGGCCAGCGCTAGCTCGCGATTAAGCATCTAGCGAGTTCCTACTCGAATGCAGGAAAGGCTAGAGCTTCACTTTCTAGGAGGTGTGATTAGAGTGAGACCAAGCAGTATATACAACACGGTAAGAAGTATCCAGCTGGAGAAGACGCTTCTGAGCGTCCCGAGGAGACAGAGGGCCGTTCTGAGAGGTTACGTGGCTGGCAGACGAAGACGAAAGTCCCTTTGACCAAGGGGGGATTGACGAACTCGATCTGTCACCCAACTATCCAGCGTCCGGAGTCAGCTCCGTCAAACCCTTTGATTTCTTTAGAATCTTCATGAGCCACGGCGTCTTCAGGCATGATTTCTCACCCTGGATGAGTGCCAGTATAGCCATTCTGCAGTGGAAATCGTGCTTTCGGGACGTGATGCTAGTTTATATTAGGGCAATACGATTCAGGAGCGGTGGGATATTTGGTTAAGGCCTACTGTGTAAAGTGCAAGAAATCTATCGAAGTGAAGGACGCGAAGAAAGTCAAGCTGAAGAATGGGAAGCCTGCGACGAAGGGCACGTGCCCGAAGTGTGGTACTAAGGTCTTCAGGATCGGCGGGTAGGCCGAAGCGTCTTCGAAAACCTGTTATGAGGCGTCCGTCCTCGGAGGCCGCGTCCTTCGAGGATGGATTCTCAAGTCTCCTTTGGGCTATCCGCGCCTTCCCAGGTAGGTTCCTCTTTCTACCAGTGCAGCTGTTGCGCGCACGCTCCGCCGGATCGTCGGATATACCACCAATCCTCGGCGGGCCATGTCACGCATGACCGCAGGTTGGTCCTTCGCAAAGACGCTCATCACTATCGGCGGCCCGCCCTCCGAGAAACGCCTGCCTGCGATTCCGATCAGCCCGTTGGTCACATTCGGAGGCTGCAGCTCGAGCGACATCAAGATCACATCGACACCGGGGTCGGCCTTCAGGATGCCGAGCACCCGGTCGTACATCTCGTCGGTCACCTCGGCGGTGAGGTCGACAGGATTCCTGGGCGCCACGAACTCAGGAACGACCTTCCGCAGCTCAGAAACTGTGAACTCGCTGAGTTCGGCCATCCGTAGGCCCGCCCCGTTGTCGGAGGACTCGGCAAGGTCGGACGCGATCACGCCGAACCCACCCGCGCTAGCCACAACACAGATCCTGTCGTCCTTCACGTGACCTATGACAGATAGTGCCCTGGAGATGTCCACCAGTTCCTCCTCGTCGTACACGCGGACGACTCCAGCCTGTCGTAGCACGCCATCCACGACTGCGTCGGATGTGGATGCGATTGCGCCTGTGTGAGACCTTGCAGCCATCGATCCCGCACGGGTCCGGCCGGCCTTCAGCAAGACGACCGGTTTCGATAGTGCGACCTCTCTTGCGACCTCTAGGAACAACCTGCCGTCTGAGAACGACTCAAGATACATTGCGATACATTGGGTCTCAGCATCATCCGCGAAGTACCGGAGCATATCCACCTCGTCTATGTCCACCTTATTGCCCAGGCAGACGCACGCGGACACGCCTATTCCTGCGGCTTCAGCCTTCTCGAGGCACGAAACAGCCACCGCGCCGCTCTGGGACACGACCGCTATCGGCCCTCTTCCGGGCCTTGAGCTGCGATCCTTCGGTATGAAGAACGTATCAAGGTGCGAGGATGGGACGATCAGGCCCATGGTGTTCGGGCCAAGGATGCGGGTTCTGGTGCCATCAACTGCGGCCATGAGCGCGGCCTGGAGTTCCTCGCCGCCTTCCCCGCGCTCGCTGAAGCCGGATGACGAGACTATGACGAACCGGATTCCTCTCTGCGCAGCATCCCGAACGACATCAACGGATGATTTTGCTGGAAGGACGACGATTGCCAAGTCGACCTCGCCGGGGATGTCGTTGAGCGATTCGTAGCACTTCCGACCCAGTATCTCGCGTTCTCTGGGGTTGACGGGGTGGATGGAGAAGTCGCCGGATAGGAGATTCTTAAGAGCGATGTGACCTATCTTACCAGGGTCGGCGGATGCGCCGACAAGGGCCACGGCGGACGGTTTGAACAGGAGTCTCAGGTCATCATCCATCTCCCGAGCAATTGTCTTCGGGAGGTATTTTACTATCCTTGCCTCCTAAGATATCCTCCTGGCAAAGGGCAACGAACCGTTCCCGGGAATGTTCTTATATCGTGTTACTCATTAACACAGTTACTCCAGTCGGGGCTTGGGGAGGTACACATGGAGCTAAGGGAGATCATCAGTGGCTCGAAACCGGTGAGAATCCCGCCTGATGCAACAGTTGCAGATGCGCTGGTCACAATGGCGGAGAACAAAACGGACTCTGTGATCGTGGACAGACGGGGAATAGACGATGCGTTTGGCATGATAACCCGTTGGGACATAGTTGTCGGACCTATCGCAGAGGGGGAAGACCTCTCCGAACTCCCAGCGCTTTCTTGCGCGCGGAAGCCTGTGGTCGTTATGAATAACCTCGACCTCGAAGCCCGATGGGTGGCTAAGAAGATGGCCAACGAGAACGTGTCGAAGATAATGGTTTTCGACCGGGATGAATTCCTAGGATCGGTCTCGGATGTCGACGTGCTGAGAGCGGTCGCAGCTAAGGCTTCGAGGAGAACCGAGAAGGAGGCGACAGGATGACCATCGGCAGGCTTACACTCAGGGACGTAGTCAAGACCTTCGAGCTGCCAACTATAGACTCCGACGCGTCCATACTGGAAGCCATCAGGGTCATGCTGGACTCCAACTGCTTCACACTTCTCGTCCCCAGGAAGGGAAAAAGCGACGCATACGGTGTCCTCACGAAGAGGGATGTCCTCGCCAAGGTGATTGCAGAAGGCAAGGACCCGGCCAAGACGACGGTCAAGGTGTGCATGTCCAAGCCTCTAGTTCTACTCACTAACCTTTCGCTCGACCTGAGATGGGTCGCGAAGGCCATGGCGAATTCCCGGGTCGCAACGATTGCCGTGTTCGAGAAAGGGGACTTCTACGGATATGTCACAGAGTCATGCGTCATGGATGGATTGTATCACGCCATGAGACGTGCCAAGCTAGAAGAGGGCGTGGAGTTCGTATCCTGCTAGACAAGCATCGATGGGAACGGAGGTGATTGACACATGGAGGAATCACGCCACGACATCGATACCGAAAAGAAGCGAGTGGCAGTCTATCTCTGCGGATGCAAGGGGGAGATCTCCGACCACATCGATCTCGAATCAATCGCGAGGCAACTCGAGGACGACCCGGACATCGAGATGGTCTCGATCCATGAGGCGCTCTGCTCCAGGGAAGGGCAGAAGTTCCTGAAAGAAGAATACTCGACGAAGGCCTTCGAGAGGGCCGCCGTCGGAGCCTGCTCCCCCAACATACAGGGCCTGATCGTCAGTCGCTCCCTGGAGGAGCAAGGGCTGAATCGATACCTCTTCGAGCAGATCAATATCAGAGAGCAGTGTGCGTGGTCGCACCGAGACAAGTCAGATGCGACCGAGAAGGGGCGGAGGCTCATGAAGGGAGCCATCGCGAGAGTCAAGGAGCTTGTGCCACTCGAGGACATCGAGGTGTCCATCCTGCCGTCCGCCCTCGTAATCGGCGGCGGAGTAACCGGCATGCAGGCAGCGCTGGACATCGCCGGCCAAGGCTTCAGAGTGCACCTCGTCGAGCGGTCCGACGAACTCGGGGGACGGGCCTACAAACTGAGCATGACCTTCCCGACGCACAACTGCGGAATCTGCTGCATGCAATACTGCAAGGAATGCGTATTCACCCCTAAGGTAGAGGATGTCCACCAGGACGATAACATAGAGATCATGCTCAGGTCGGAGGTCGTGGACATCACGGGTGGTTTCGGGAACAGGCATGTGAAGGTGGACACCCCCGACGGAGAGAGGGAATTCGATGTAGGCACGATCATTGTCGCGACCGGATCGAAGACTTTCGACCCCTTGAGGATACCCGAGCTGCGATACGAGAACCCGGATGTCATCACCGCGGTGGAGCTCGAGCAGCTCATAGTCGAGCAGCGGAATAAGAGTGGTTGGCTGAAGAGGCCCTCCGACGAGAAGATACCGAAGACAGTCAACTTCATCCAATGCGTCGGTTCGAGGGACAAGGTGAAGGGAAACCTCCACTGCTCCCTCGTCTGTTGTACGTATGCCATCGGTCAGGCGAGGGAGATCAAGAAGATCCTGCCTGAGGCCGATGTATACATCCACTACATAGACCTCAGAGGGCCGTACCGCGGCTTCGAGGAGTTCTACGACCAGGCGAAGGAGGAAGGGATACAGTTCGTCCGTGGCAGAGTCTCCGAAGTCGTGGAGGACCGCGGAGATCTCTTCGTTAGGGCGCTCGATACGGATTCCGACACGCTGCTCAGCATCCCGTCGGATCTCGTGGTCCTCGCGGTCGGTCAGGAACCCTCTGACGGAAGCGATGCGATATCGAAGATGCTCCACATACAAACGGACATCGACCGGTTCATGAAGGACATCAACCCGATGTTCCCATCTGAGTTCCGAAGAGGCGTCTACGTCGCGGGGACTGCACAGGGTCCCAAGGGTATAAGGTACTCCATCGAGGACGCGAAGGCGGCTGCGGCGAGCGCCATCGAGTTGATGATGAAGGGAAGAGCACCGTTCCCGAGGATAGTCGCGTTCGTCGATGAGGAGAGATGCCGCGGATGTGGCAGGTGCGAGGAGGCCTGCGAGTATGGGGCGATCAGGCTCGAGGAAGACCCTGAGAAGAGGGTCAAGATATCGCGGGTCGATGAGATAGTGTGCGAGGGCTGCGGAGCGTGTGCGACCGTGTGCTGCACCAAGGCCATCACGATCAACAACTTCAAGCGTGAACAAGTCGAAGCACAGATCAGAGCCATGCTCGAGGAGGTGGACGCCGATGGCTGAAGAGAGGGCCGCTGACTTCGAGCCGGAGATCATCGCCTTCACGTGTACCTGGTGTGGCTACCCCTCCGCCAACCTCGCAGGAGTAAACAAGATCGAGTACCCCCCGAACGTGAAGATAATCCGAGTGATGTGCAGCGGGAGCGTGGAGCCTAGCATCGTCATGGACGCCTTCGAGCACGGAGCCCACGGCGTGATAGTCATAGGATGCCTGATGGACAACTGCCACTACGTCTCCGGTAACGTGAAGGCGCAGGAGAAGATAGACGCGCTCAAGGAACTCTTCGACATGCTCGGGCTCGATTCGAGGAGGCTCAGGACCGAGTGGATAAACGCGTCGGAACGGACCAAGTTCGCGAAGGCGGTCAGCGAGTTCGTGGAGGAGGTCAGGGCGCTCGGACCGATTCCAATCAGTAAGAAGGCGAAGCCCAAGCCTAGGACGCAGGATGAGACGAAGCAGGAAGTCAAACAGATCATCGATGATACCGGTGCGTTCGACTGCGTTGAGTGTGGCAAGTGCACGACCGTCTGTCCGATAGCATCGTTCGACCCCGACTTCGCCCCGAGGACGATAGTCCTGCGGGCCATGGAGGGGATAGTGGAGAACATCGCGAAGGACAGGGACATATGGACCTGCATAGCATGCGAGCAATGCAACGTGATGTGCCCGTACAAGGTGGATTACACAGGGTTCATACGAGGAATGAGGGAGGAGGCGGTCAGGCACGGCTCCGCCCCGCTATGCTCCCAGGGAGGGCTCATACACTCGACCCAGAGGATCATGGCGAACACTGACCTCAAACAGAAGAGGCTCGATTGGGTGAAGGAAGACATGAAGATAGCAGACAAGGGGGAGGTGTTCTATTTCGTTGGCTGTCTCCCACACTACGACGCAATATTCAAGGACAGGGAAGATCTGAGGCTCCAGGACATCTCCGAGAGCGCTGTCAGGATAATGAACAAGGCGGGGGTTGTCCCCGTCGTCAGCAACGAGGAGAAATGCTGCGGCCACGACCTAATGTGGACCGGGAACGAGGCTGACTTCGAGAGACTCATGGAGTACAACATCGAACTCATCAAGGCGTCCGGGGCGAAGAAGGCAGTCTTCACATGTCCCGAATGCTACCGGACTTTCAACACGGACTACAAGGATCTTATGGGCGACCTCGGTTTCGAGATGGTGCATATCGCGGACTATGTCAAGGACCTGATCGACTCGGGGAAGTTGAAGGCAGATGATTTCGCATCCGCTCAGCACAAGTTCACATACCACGATTCGTGCAGGTTAGGGAGACATTCGGGCATATACGACAGCCCAAGAGCTCTGGCTGAGGTGTTCTCCGGCGGTAACTACCTGGAGATGGAGAGGACGAAGGACAAGGCGGTCTGCTGCGGAGTGAGCGCGTGGACGAACTGCAACGCCCAGATCAAGAAGATGCAGATCGACAGGTTGATGGAGGCGAAGAAGGTCGGAGCGGACCGGCTGTTGATGTTCTGTCCGAAGTGTCAGGTTCACTTCAAGTGCGCCGTCCAGGACGAGATACCCGTGGACCGATCGGAGGTCGACGTCGGAATAGAGGACTTCACCGTGGCCATGGCCCGGCTCCTCGGGCTCATGGAGGAGCCTAAGGAGGAGTCCACGGGAGACTCGGAATAGCCGTCCCGCAGCCTCCCGGACGAGACGCCTTCATCCTAACGCACAATCATCTCCCACTTCGCGCGGAGCTGTCGAAGACCACCTCTCCACCGACGACTGTCTTCAGCACGAAAAGCGAAGTGAGTGCATCCCGGTCCTTGAAGGGATCATCGGAAAGCACGATGAAGTCCGCGACCTTGCCTGTCGATATCGTCCCTTTCCAATTCTCCTCGAAGGAGGCATATGCCGCGTCTCGTGTGTAACTCAGGAACGCCTCCTCCACGGTGAGTCGCTGCGACGAGTATGATGCGTTCACCGCGGATCGTATGCCGTATATCGGAGAGAAGGGCATACAGTCCGAACCGAATACAAGCCTGACCTTAGCCCTGAGTATCTCCTTGAACGGGTTGTTCCTGTTCGCCCGCTCTTGCCCTAACCTCTCGACGTACATGCCGTCTATCCCACTCCACTCGCCTACGAAATTGGGCTGCATCGAGGCGATCATGTTGAGACGCTTCATCCGCTTGATGTGGTCTGGCCGTGGAAGCTCGAGATGCTCTATCCGATGCCTGTGGTCATTCCTCCTGCTAACGTCCAACGAACGCTCGATCGAAGAGATGGCGACCTCTATACCTTCATCGCCGATCGCATGTATGGCGAGCTGGATCCCGGCCTCGTCCGCCTTCCCCGTCATCTCGTTGAGATCCTCCACGGGATGCACGAACATGCCCGAGTTCCCAGGGTCGTCCGCGAACGGCTCGGACAGAGCTGCGCTCCTGGCCCCGAGTGCGCCGTCGCAGAATATCTTCACGCCACCGAGCTTGAGCCACTCGGAACCGAGCCCGGTGGAAACGCCCAACCTTAGAAGCGATTGGAGCTCGGAGCACGGTGTGTTGAACCACACCCTCACCCCGAGCTTCCCGTCCCTCTCCGCTCGCTGCAGGAAAGGGAAATCGTCAACGCTGCCGTTGTCTTGGACCGATGTGACACCGAGGGAGTGCGCTTTCCGTATCGCCAACTGAAGGCCTTTCGACATCCTCCCGGGCGTGGGGGCGGTCGCTGACCGCACCACCGACACCCCCGTCTCCTTCATGATACCTGTTAGGTTTCCCGAAGAGTCCGTCTCGGCGCCTGGAGTCGTCCTGTCGATTCCGATACTCTTGATGGCTTTCGAATTGACCGTGGACAGATGACCGCATATCCTGTGAGCCACAGCCGGATGGTCTGGGCAGCACCGGTCAAGGTCTGCCCGCGATACGAACCTTCCGCCGTCCCATCTGCTCTCACTCCAATTCGCAGCAATGACCCACTCGCCTTTCTGGGCCTTCAGCGCAGCCGCCTTCATAAGACCCATGGCCTGGTCGAGAGACCTCGTCGCGGAGAGGTCCACGCTCAGGGAATCCATCCCCATCTGCAGGAAGTGAGTATGGCAGTCTATGAACCCCGGGACCACCAGCTTGCCTCCGAGGTCTACTTTTTCACACCCCCTCGGCGCGGAACGGCGTATCTCGGCATCAGTGCCTATCGATATTATCTTACCATCTGCGACCGCAATCGCGCGGACAGCCTTCTTCTCCGTCGAGAAGGTCAGAACCTTCCCGTTGTAGAACACAGCATCTGCGCATCTCGCGTCCATTCTGCTCACTCTTCAAGTCGGGATGCGCGTACTACGATATTATGATTGAGAGAGCGCGGTCCTGTGGGCGACCGATGCGTGTGGCTGCTCACTGAGCGAGCATCTCAGTCACGAGTTTCCCGAAGGCCTGCTCGACGTTATGTCCCGTCCTTGCGGAGGTTAACATCGCGACTCCTTCGTGTTTCTTCGAGAACATCTCTAGCTCTTCCATCGTTACCCGGGCCTCGTCCTTGAGATCGCACTTGTTTCCAAGGAACACTATCGGCACCCTTCCCGTAGTCGCGGTCATCGCCTTGATCCAATATCGAAGCTCTGTAAGGCTCTCCTTGCTCGTCAAGTCGCACACCGCGATCGCGCCTTGAGCGCCATAGAAATATGCCTCGCGGAGCACCTCGCGGAAGCTCGGTTGTCCCATGATATCCCAGATGAGAAGGGTGATATCTTCCTCAGAGCCAGACTTCGGATTCTTCACCCGGCTGTCCTTCTTGGTAACCTTGGTTCCGATGGTGGCGATGTACTTGTCATCGAAGACATCCAACACGTACCTTCTGATGAGGCTTGTCTTTCCGACACCCACATCACCGATGAGGCAGATCTTCAATTTGCGTGAATCATCAACAGGGGACAAGTTACTCAACTTCCTGTTCGCTCCTTGGCCCATGTATGCATTGTGAATCTAAATAAGGTTTCCACATAATCTGAGGCAAGAAACCTTACGGGTTTTCATGCGATTCGACTATGTCTCACCACGGCTCTCGTGAAAATCAATCTTCGAAGGCGAATGAAAAAGCACTTAATATACAAACGCGTTTACATAATTGAGGATGCATCAAGAAATTGACACTTCACTCGCTTACGAAACACTGTAAGTGAGATGATGCACCGAAAAAAACCTTGCGCCGTAACAAGCCGGAAAACCCGTGAAAAACGCAACAGGAGGAAAAACCAAATGTCTTGCGGAAAGTGTGGTAAGAAGACCAAGAAGAAGGCTACAAAGAAGAAGCCTGCCAAGAGGAAGGCGGCTGCAAAGAAGAAACCTGCCAAGAAGAAGGCAGCTGCAAAGAAGAAGCCGGTCAAGAAGAAGGCGGCTGCAAAGAAGAAGCCTGCCAAGAAGAAAGCCACCAAAAAGAAGAAGAAGAAGTAAGGTTGTCCGAATCGCGTCCTCTGGATGCGGTATCTGGACAGCGACTTAGAGGTGTTTCCGAGAAGTGATGGTTGGTAACCGAAGAATGCACGCGACGCCGCTTGAGTAAGGATCCCACGGGCAAGGCGTGAGGGTATCTCCCTTCGGCGGATGCGTGCAACCGCTTCCCGGAAAAACTCAGCAAACTCTTTCCTTCTCTCTTTCTCTTACATCCGTGCTGTAACGGTATCGCCGAACGGAAATCAAGTTAAACGTGTTGATTATTAGCGTTTCCGATGATTGCACCGTCAGCGAATCGCAGGCTGCTTTTCGTCATAAGCTATCATCACGCCTGCAACGACGGTGCGCTTATAGCGATCGTCGCTCTCCTTCCGATACTCGTCGACGAGATGGCGTTGACCTTCACGGAGATCGGGATACTCGGTCTTGGCCTGATCATCACGGTCGTAGTGCAGCTCATCATTGGCAGATTGGCCGACCGGGCGTTTTCAAGGCATTTGCTCGAGGTCGGCGCGGCTCTCATGGCGTTGTCTTTCGTACTCGTGCTCTTCGTTTCCGAATTTGTAGGCCTCTTCACGGCCGTCATCTTCATGAGGATCGGCGCAAGCTTCTACCATCCAGTGGGCATCAGCTGGATTACTAGGGAATACGCTGGACCTTACCTCGACACCGCCCTTGGAATCCAGAGCGGCATCGGCAACTTCGGCGTGATTGCCGCGCTCGCATCCTCGGGGTTTCTCGGGGAGGCGTTCGGATGGAAAGTGCCGTGCATCATTTGGGCGGCGCTCAACCTAGGAGCCGTCGTGTTCGGCCTAGCGTTCACTAAGAGTCACTCCGCTCCCGATGTCACGCGCAGACAGACGCGAACGATCAGCGTCGGTGAGACCATCTCGAGGGTGAAATACCTCACCGTCCCGATCGCCGCAGGCGGTGCGTTGTACAGCGTCACGACTTACTTCGGCCCAGTGAACCTCACAACGATGCATGGTTGGAGTGCGGGTGAGGCCGACCTCCTGTTCGCCGTTTGGCTCGGCGTGGGGACGGTATCATCCTACTTCTACGGGACCATCAGAGCGAGGTTTGACAGGGGAACGATCGTCTCCGTAGGGTTCGGCGTCTCGGTCCTCTCTCTCCTGGCGTTGTTCGTGACATCCTCGTGGTATCTTGTGACGCCAATCCTAGTCGTCTACGGAGCTGCTCTGTTCCTAACATATCCTGCGCTCTTCGCGATCGTGAGCGAGGCGACGAGCATTGAAGAGAGAGGCACGGCCTTCGGAATAGTCTTCGCGGCCCAGCTCGGGGGAGCGGCGGCGATGACCTACGTGAGTGGCGTCGTGGCTGACAGTCTGGGAGATCCATCGGCGGCATACCCTGTGACAGCGACGCTCGTCTTCGCTTCGCTCGTCCTGTTCGTCGCATGGAGGTCGCGGCACAGCGGGCGCGGACCGTAGAAGTGGCTATTCCCCGCCCTTCTGCTGACCCCTGCGCTGCTGTGGATACAAGATATCAGATGGTTTCATGTCCTTCGCGTACGGCAGATCCTCTGCTCCTCGGCGATGCTCGGCTACCACCACGTTGAACCCATACATCTCCTGTCTTTTCTTCGCGCGGAACACAACCATGGCGATGATGACCGCGATTATCCCTGTTATGTACACCATATCGAACACGTTCGCCCCGCCGATGCTGAGCAAGGAGGCTCCATCAGAAGGAGGGTCGAAAGCCAGCACCTCTTCAAGGCGGAAGATATCTGCCCCGACGATCGTCCCTACGACGCCGGACACATAGGCCAACGGCGCCGCCTTGTCCATGTTCAACCAGAAGGTCGACACGGCATAGAGTCCCGCAGCGGCGGCAGGCGCGAACGCCAACGGTACATCAGCGACTATGCCCACCCCTTCTTCCGCCCGCGTGATGAAATAGGTCACGAATGCCACGATTATGATTCCTATAGCTGACTCGGCGAGGTTCGCACGTCCGGTCCTGAGAAGGCGAAAGCAGATGAGTAGCGGGATGAGAGCACCACCGATGCATATCCCGACCCACCATCCATTGTACGGGAAGAGCGGGATGGTGACCCAGCCCAAGAAGATGGTGACGACGATCATCGTGCCAGCCTCTCCAGGGGTGAACCCAATAGACACCAGGACCTTCCGTATCGTGGCGATGTACGCGTAGTATATCAGAAGGACCACGACGCCTAGCAGGATGATGACTATCCAGCCGAGCTCCTCCTCCGTCATTTCGGACATGTAAGAGGCTGGGAGATTAAAAAGGGTGCCGTACTCATGGCTGGGCGTCACGGTAGAAACACGGCCTCGGGGTAGGGACAGCAAAGCATGCTGATGCGTCCCGTGATCATCTCGAGGATGTCTCCGTACTCATCCCCCTGGAAGTGGATCAGGTGGCTCTCGCAATGACAGTCCGAAGAGCCGAACCCTCTCACGACCGTCCGTGCGGCCGGAGCCCTCAGTAAGTTCTTGGCAATGTCACACTCCGAGCTCTTCCTGTCCGTCGGGACAGAGACCACAGTGACCATACGCGCGACCGAAAGGAAGTGGTCGATGTGCCATCTCTTCCGCTTAGTCCCCCCAAGGTGCCGTCTAACCCGTTTCTCGATCCCGCTCTGGGCAGAGCCGACGTATGCATAGGCCCCCTTCGGGAAGCAGACAAGGCCGAGCGCACCAACGCGCAGGCTGGTGTCCTCCTCCAAGAGCATCAGAAGGCAGTAAGCGCCCTTCATGCCGACGACGAAGGTTACACGCGCAATTGAATCTTTGCAGGGTCCGTGTATTTACCCGAACGACCGTAGGATCTGCACTGGCATTAATAAGGGGCGAGAGCATTTCACATGTAGCAAGGAGGTGCCGCTTGTGAGCAAGCAGTTTATAACTGGCCTCGAACACGGGCAGGTGTCGGAGTATGTCATTCTTTGCGGAGAACCGGAGAGAGTCCCAAAGATATCGTCGTTTGTTGAAGACCCTGAGGAAGTCCGAAAGGCCAGAGAATTCAACATCCACAGAGGGTTGATAGGAGGCACCTCAGTCACCATAGCCTCGACCGGGATAGGAGGCCCGTCCACGGCTATCCTCGTGGAGGAGCTAGCCAACCTGGGCGCCAAGACCTTCGTGCGCATCGGGACGAGCGGTGGAATCGCCGACGGACTCGAGAAGGGGGACTTCGTGATCGCCAGTGGAGCCGTCCGCCTCGACGGGACAAGCAAGTCCTACACATGGACCGAGTACCCTGCCTTCGCGAGCTACGATGTCGTGGCAGCCCTGGTCGATAGCGCCACAAGGGCTAAGGGGAGGTTCGATGTTGGCGTCTGCCTGTCGGTAGACGGTTTCTACAGCGAGAACAAAGCCCTGACGGACGGCGTGATATCACCCATGTCTCAGTCGGGGTACATGCCGTCGTTCATGGTGGATCGACTCGGAGATGCGAAGATGATGAAGGTCAAGAACATCGAGATGGAGAACAGCACGATCTTCACCCTGTGTTCTCTCCTCGGCCTCCGGGCAGGTGCTATATGCACGATCTCGGATATAGTCCCCTGGCAGCCAACGGAGAAGGCCATCGACTTCGAGCAGAACATGAGCGATTGCATCAGAGTCGGCGTCGACGCCATGCGCACACTCATAGCCTGGGACGCTGCGAAAGGAAATGCGGAGCACTGGTGCCCCTCGTACCTAGGATGAGCCGAGAAAGGGACTACTTGGACTTCGGGCTCTTCTTCGGCTTCTTCCTGGTCTTCGAGGAGCTCTTGCGCGAATCCTCTTCTAGCGCCTCGAAAGGCTCCGGCCACGAGACCGAGTGGATGCTGGACGATTCCTCACGGTCCCTGAAGTACAGTTGATAGAACTCCTCGGCCACGTTAGGCACCACCGGGGCTACAAGCTTGAGCAGCCCCAGACCGACTGACCACATCACATACCGAGCGGCCTCGTCATCTCCTCCAAGGCGCTCGCCGTCGGTCGCAAGGTAATGAGCGGACACGTCACCCCGAACGAAGTCGGAGACGACCTTCAGGGCGTCCGCGGCCTCCCCTTCCTGGATGGCGTTCTTGACCTCCCTGCCGACGGACACGAAGGAGTCCATGAGTAGCTGGTCGCGGTCCTGCAGGACGCTCAGCTCGGCGATGGGCTTCTTCGTCACCCTCTTCGAGATGAACTCCTCCAGGCTCCAAAGCTG
>JAEHCN010000027.1 GCA_020696395.1 Thermoplasmata archaeon
CACAGTCCAGATTACGCTGGAGTATCCGAAGTCAACTATGCTGGCGATTACTGTGCCCATACTGCCAGAGCATCTCTGGGCAGACGTTGCGGCTGATGGAGAGATTGAAAAAGTCGACCTGTGGGACGCAGATTACTTCGAGGATGGCCCCGTCGGCTCGGGCCCGATGGTACTGAGTGAATATGACAAGGCTCAGGGCTTCGTCAGGCTTCTCGCCCATGATGAGTACCACCAACTCCCTGAGCCTGAGGGACTCGCCACCGATAGAATCAACGTAGACGAAATCCTCTTCATCATATTCAAGAACGAGCAGTCGATGGTGACGGCGCTTGAGACTGGAGATATCGACGTTGTGGACGGTGTCCCAGAGTCGCTCTGGGAGAATATCATGGATAACCCTGACATCGAAGGCCAAGCCCCTGGAGCATTAGACCTGACAGAAGTGGGATTCAACTGCGCATCCGAGGAACTCAGAGAATCTGAGACCGATGGTCATCTGGATTTCCCGAGGGCTGCCACCAATCTTGAAACTGCGAATGTCGCAGTCAGGCAAGCGATAGCGATGGTCGTCAACCAAACGCTCATCGTCGACGAAATACTCCAAGGTTTGGGAGAGGAAGCCGATTCGCTCATACCGACCGCGACACCGTTCTGGCACTGGGACGTCCCTGACGAGGAGAAGTGGCCCGTCGACAGCGCCGCTGCCAACGACCTCCTGAACGAGTCGGGATACCATCAGTTCGATGGTGACTCAGAAATCGGCTTTGCGGGGGTCAGGGAGAACGAGAGCAGCGGCGCTAGGCTAGAGTTCGAGTTCTACTATATCTCCGCGACAATGAGGGACGAACTCTCCGCTGGCAAGATAGCGGATTGGTGCGAGAATATCGGAGTCAAACTCAACCTGCACGGTGTGGCTGAGGGAACGTTGTACAACATGTGGTTCAACCTGGAGTACGACATGTTCATCTGGAACTGGCAGCCAGATGTCGACCCGTCATTCCTCCTGGACGTGCTGACCACGCAACAGATACCGGAAGACTCGACCGACATCACTGCATGGTCGGACTGCTACTATTCGAACCCAGAGTACGACGCTCTGTACGATGCCCAGCTGAGTGCCATGGACCCGTACGAGCGGCAGACGATCATCCACAATATGCAGCGAATCGCGTACAGGGACTGCCCGTACATCATGCTGTGGTACCCATGCAGCCTTGTCGCCTATCGAAGTGACCTTTGGATGAACGTGCCGGACATGGAGCTCTACGGCGGATCGACCCCAGACACGATCTGGTTCTACTTCACGATACAGCCTTATGAAGAAGGGATGAACACCGACCCGTACGACGTGAACGCCGGAAACGATGTGACCTTGTATGTCGGCGATAAACATCTATTCTCCGGAGCTGCAAAGGACCTGGAGAGCCCCACGGAGGATCTGAACTGGACTTGGGTCATTGACGAGGACGGTGTGGAAACGACGCTGTACGGGCAGACCGTCAGCCACACCTTCGACATTATTGGCATATTCGAAGTCACTCTGGCCGTGGAGGACCCAGAAGGAGCGAGCTCTTCTGACTCGCTCACGGTCACCGTCAAAGAGATACCCGAAGGAGGGATAGGATGGATCGTCGGATTCGTGAGGGACGCCGCTGGTGAGCCGGTCAATGGGGCACTGGTGAGCATCATCGACACAGACTCACAAGAGAGCGTCGATGAGCTGGGAGAGTACAACATCTCCGTTGAGCCTGGCACCTATGAGCTCGTTGCGAGTGCAGATGGGTATTCGAACGATAGCGACAGCGTAAGCGTCGTGGCGGAAGCCGTCTCATGGTCGAACTTCACACTGGAGATAACTTCTGGCTCAGTCACAGGACAAGTCTTGGACTCTGCGACCGAAGAACCCGTTGCGAATGCTCTGGTAGAGCTGTTTGAACCCGACGAGGAGGACGCATCGTATCAGAAGAAGACCGATGACAATGGTTCCTTCGAGATCCTCCTGGTCGACGAAGGCACCTATGAAGTCGTGGTCAGCAGTACGGGATACGAGACGAACGATACAGGAGATGTTACTGTGACTCCTGAGGAGACCTCAGATTTGGTCGTATATCTGACTGCTGAAGAGGAGGAAGGAGACGATGGATTGATTTCCTCCACTGCGGCTATCGCGGTAGCGGCACTCGCGATCATCGCTGCCGTGGCGGCTGCGGCTCTTCTCTTGAAACGAAAGAAGGGCTCAGAACCAGATCTCCCAGAGGATGAGTCGCCTCCCGATCAAACGGCTTAGCCGCCGGAACCTCCTGAGACGTAGGATCGAATCGCACAAACCTCTTCCCTTCGACCATTTCCGAAATATCGCGACGTTGCAGGCTAGGCGGGCTTGAAGAGTTGGGGCGGGACATGAAGAACTTTAGACGAATAATACTGAGAAGGGTTCTCAATTCGCTCATTACCCTCTTCTTGGTGATCATCATCAACTTCGCCCTCTTTCGCATGATGCCTGGCGATCCCCTGAAGTACATGGTCCCTCCAAATCCAAAGTTCACCGAGGAGTACTTGCTGGGGCTGGTTGAGGAATACGGCCTGAACGATCCCATGATTGAGCAGTTCGCAGACTACCTCAAGGGCGTCGTCACCCTTGACTTTGGGTCGTCGTTCATCTACAAGAACACTTTAGCGATGGACCATGTCTTGGAGTACATGACGTGGACGCTGCTCCTTCTCGGGGTTTCCTCGATATTCATGATTTCCATCGGCATGCTCATCGGGATCTTATCAGCATGGAAACGCGGCAGCTCATTCGACACGGGGTCTCTGGCGTTCTCCCTGTTCTTCTACGCGATGCCCACCTTCTGGCTCGCTATGATGATGATTATCATGTTCGCGAAGACCTGGGTCGGGCTTCCACCGAACAATGCGCTTGAATACGGGGAGACTTTCAGCTGGAGTCTCTACTCCATCATGGACCTTCTAGAACACTTGGTGCTGCCAGCGATCACCCTGACCCTCGTCAATATTGCAGCCTTCTCTCTGTTGATGCGTGGGTCCCTGACGGACGTGATGACCGAGGAATACGTCAACACGGCCAGGGCAAAAGGCTTGTCTGAAGGAGCCGTGCTGAAGGACCATGCAGTTCCTAACGCGATGCTTCCGATGGTCGCACTCATAGCAATCACGATAGCCTACATCGTTGGCGGAGCTTTTCAAGTGGAGTATGTGTTCAACTACCCGGGGGTGGGATGGGCGACGATAGACGCAGTCATGAGGGAGGACTGGCCAGTTCTCCAGGCTGCCTTCTTCCTGATAGCTGTCGCGGTCATAATCGCCAACTTCCTTGCGGATATTGCGATGGTTTATCTCGATCCTCGAGTCGAGCTGAGTTGAGGTGATTTGAAACGGTGAAGATACAAAACGGGAGGGAGAGGGACTCACCGGGGGCTGAACACGCCAATAAGCGGTTGCTCTCCGAACCTTTCAAACAGAAGGTCAAACTCCACCTGAAGAGAAGCCGGCAGACTTGGAGAATATTCCGTGGTAACTGGATGGGAATGCTGGGACTCGTGATACTGATAATCTTCATCGTCATGGCACTCTTCCCAGCGCAGGTCGTGTCGATTATCGCTGCGATCGGAGGCTGGGAAGCCTACGAGCCGTTCGACGAAGTGGCCGATATCGGCATTGGCAGTCCACCTACGCCGGACCACCCGCTCGGAACGGATTATCGAGGATGTGACATCCTTTCCAGGTTGATACATGGATCAAGAGTCTCGCTCGCTGTAGGCGTGGTAGCATCTGCTGTTTCCATGGGACTAGGTTCACTCATCGGCCTCCTGAGCGGATTCTGGGGTGGCTGGCGAGACGAAGCGCTGATGAGAGTGACCGATGTCTTCCTAGTGATGCCGTGGCTTGTCCTCATGATAGTGCTGGCTGCACTTCTCCCTGGAGGCTCCAGCGTATACAAGATCATCTTTGTCATCGGAATCACAGGTTGGTCAAGCACGGCGAGGATAGTACGGGCCCAGGTTCTGTCAATCAAGAAAAGGGCTTTCATCGAGAGGGCTAGAGCTGTCGGGGCGAGCGACACTCACATAGTGAGGAAACACATCTTCCCGAACGTGTTCCCGCTCGTCTTTGCCAACTCGATACTCACGATAGCGTTGTCGATCCTTTCCGAGAGCACTCTCAGCTTCATCGGGATGGGACCAGACGCTACACAAGTTGTCACATGGGGCAACATGCTGGACGACGCATTCAAGGTTTTCGCGATAGAGAATGGTCTCTACCTGTGGGTGATTATGCCTGGCTTCTTCATCGTCTTCATTGTGTTGGGGTTCACATTCATCGGTTACGCGCTCGACGAGATCTTCAACCCAAAACTCAGGAAACGATAGGCGCACTGCCCAAGTTGCAGAGACCAGGACCGTTCGAACAATTCCCATTCTCCACGGCCACCAGAGCAGAAGTCTGCACCTTGCACATGATCATCCTCCGAGTTCGAGAGACTTCTGGCGCAGACCTGCGAGATAGATGGCAGCGCTGTTGGCGCGTGATGGCAAGCCCTCTCTAGAGACTGAATCTTACGAATTCGTTCTCGCACGGTGACCCGTGGGCTATCCAGAGCTCTCTCTTCGACGGTATGCCGACCCATGAGCCGAGGGTAAGCCATCGTTGTCTCGGGTCGGGGTCGTCTCCTGGGTGGCAACATATCGAGTGTGGATAGTTTACGTGATCGCGGAAGAAGCTCATGCAGGTCTGCAGATCTATCTCCCCGCAGTTCTCCTTCAACAGCCTGTTTATTCTGTTATGGCGAATAATGCTGCTGCTGTACTCTATCTTCTGTTTCGGGCGGAATTTGTCCGACACGAAGTGGTTGGCGTGGCCCATGTACTCCCCGCTGTAGAACATATCTACATCGTTGGGTGTAGCTTCGACAGCATACAATTCTGTGTCATCCGAAATGACGAAATTGAAGCATCCCGCTCTATCCGCTCTCAGGGCGGCATCTAGCGCGTCCCCCAACGTCTTTTGCCTCAGTATCTCAGCGACGATGATGTAGGTGGGAACTCCAGTGGTCATCTCTAATCGTGGTACTGTGTTCCAGTTGATGCTAACACCTTTGGAGTTCAGCCCTGCACAGGAAAGTATCCCAGGATTCGTGTAATTCAGAGTGTCCGGACCATTCTTTCTTCTGACTTTGAATAGCAGGCCGAGTTCTCCGTCCCACCACTCGCTTTCCATCCCGTCCCAAGACTGTCCTACGTATGTCTCCCCGTCCTTGGTCGCTCTGCCCGTTGCGGCAAAGGCCGTGCATTGAGAAAAAGCCTCTCTCTCTTCAAGGGCGTTCACCATGACTATCTCGTCATACGACCGACCGGATCCATCCGCCATCCCTTTTAGTTCCTCGGCTATTTCAGGAGAGTAATTTTGGATGAACGGCTCATACTTACGAGCATGTTTGAGCATCTGGTCCTTAGTCAGCCTTCCACTGAACTCCTGGTAGAATTGCTCCTCTATCATCCGGGCGATCAATTTCTTGCAGGCCTCGCCATACCTGTGACCTCTGTCGTATGGCTCGCCGCTCAGTTCCATGGTAAAAAGACTCTTACCCTTCATTATGCTCACCTTTCCAAGTATTTTCTCGTGGTCTTCTTGATGAACCCGTCAATCTCAGCCTGGACGCCTTTCTCGATCGGCTCCACCTTGTGCTCCTTGAGGATCCATTTGGCCTTCCGCCGGGCCTCCAGAGAGATGTCTCTGCCACCGGCCCTCAGCCAAGCCTCCCAGCTCCTGCGATCGAACAATGTCGGCAGGTAGTGCTCCTTACGGAACATCTTCCCCGTGCGAGGCGATCCGAGGTAGTTCGTGGACCCATACTTGCATATCTCGTCAACTGCCAGCGTCTCTTCGTTGACATCTACCCCTCTGATTATCCTCGAGACCATGCCGGCGATCTCGTTGTCTACGACCAATTTCTCGTAGGAGAAAGTGAGCGTGCCATCGAGCCCGCCGCACGCTTCGTAGATGAAGTTCGTGCCAGACATCGCCGCCATCAGCATAGACATCGCGGTCTCGGCACCGGCCTGGGCGTCCACAAGTTTGGAGTCGGATATTCCGCCTGTGCCCCTTCTGGGCAGACTGTAATATCTTCCGAGTTGGCTGGTTGCCATGTTGACCAAGCTAACCTCGGGTCCTCCCATTGCCGCCGTCCCGGTCTTCATGTCCATGACTGCGGAGGCCGTGCCGTAGAGCACGGGTGTTCCGGGGCTAGCGAGTTGAGAGACCATGATTCCCGCGAGCACCTCTGCGTTCTGCTGAGTTATGAGACCGGCCAGAGTAGAAGGAGCGGTAGCACCTGCCAGGGCTTCGGGGGCGAAGACCATCGGCTGTCTGTACTTCGCATACACGAGCGCGCCCTCAGTCAACTCCTTGGAGAGCTGCATCGGACTGACAGGATTCATGAATCCCAGGAGCGGCGGTTTCTTCATGACTTCCTCGTAGCTGCCTCTCAGAATGGCCGCCATGCCGACCGTCTCCTGCGCCTTCTTCGCAGTCCATGTGAATCCGTCGGTCGTCTTCACGGAATTCTTCCAATCCGCGTTTATGCAGTGCAGATGATAGACCTCATCGGGCACATCGAATGGAGTGACTGTCAAGAGGATGTGATGTATGTTCTCGAGGTAGTCCGCTATCTTGGCGAGGTTCTCGACATCGGCCACCGTTCCTGGTCTGACTTCACCGTCCAGGTCCAGAACCCTAACCGCACACCCCGCAACTCCGAAATGCAACTTGTTCCCGCTGTAGTCGAGCTCGTACTTCGGATCCCTTCCATACATCTTGAACCCGGAAGGCGCTCTCCGGATCGTCTCCTTGACGAGACTCTCAGGTATCTTGACCCTTTTCGTCTTCCTGTCGACATCCGCCCCTGCGCGATCGAAGAGCTCCAATGCCTTCGGCTCACACACCTTTATGCCCAATCGTCGGAAGACCTCCATAGTCGCGCCATGAATCTTGTCCAGGTCGTCTCCTGATAGAATTTCGAATTGTCCGCCGACAGACGCACCTGATTGCATGGCGTTGCACCTACAACCCCGAGCGGTTAACTAGCCTATGTACCTGACGCTTTGGCAAAGGCATCTCAAGAGCGCTTCTGAGCAGGAGAACAGGCTGGGCCGCGTGTCCCAGCGTTCTCTGTGTCCGTGAAACTTACTCCTCTGTCCAATCTCATGACGCCGAATGCACGCACTTGTCCAGAGTCATTAAATATCAAATTGCCAATGAAACGGGGAGAGGGGTCCAAGCTATGTCCACAGAAAGACTCAGAAAAGTAAGATTGCTCATGGAAGAAGAAGGGTACGAAAGCCTGTTCATATCACCCGGACCGAATCAACGCTATTTGACCGGCTTACACTACGACTACCCCGGTGACGCTTGGGATACGGTCATTACCTGGGATCTGATGACAGCGGAAATCATCCCACTCGACGGGGACCCGGTTCTTGTAGCGCCGAAAATCAGTGAAGATTGGGTGAGAGAAGTCACAAAGGCCGACGACATTCGATGCTATTCTGGAGCGGAGAGCAGGATGGCGATCTTCGAAAACTTGCTGGGCGATATGAGGGGAACTCTCGGCGTGGAAGGCCACTTGCCGTTCAAGATATACGCACAACTCGCCGCTGCCCTTCCACATATCAAGATCAGGAATGCCTCAGGCATGCTAAGCCGTGCGAGGCTGGTCAAGTCAGAGGAAGAAGTGGATTCCATGCGAAGGGCTGCCGGAATAGTAGAGAAGGGTATAATGACAGGCAGAGAATTCATTCGGGAATCCGTCACGGAGAGGGAGATATCCATTGAAGTTGAGAGGGCGATGCGAATACACGGGGCTGAAAGCATATCATATTGCGTCGTTCAGACTGGGGCAAAGACGGCTACGTGGGATTATCCCTCAGAGAACCGCGTGAAGAAAGGAGACATGTTTCTGATGGATCTGTCCGCGACCTACGATGGTTATCATGCAGATATCACACGAGCGACTGTCGTCGGAGAACCCAGTGAGAAACAGAAGAAGGTTCATGGAATAGTCCTGGACGCGCAATCGAAAGCCATGGAAGCGGTCAGGGATGGAGTGAAAGCAGGCGTGGTCAATGAGGCGGCGATGAGAGTCATTGATGAAGGAGGATATGGAGAGTATATCCCCTTTGGGATCGGACACGGTTTGGGTCTCGAGGCACATGAAATACCCCATCTGACCGAATATCAAGACATGGAAATGGTTCTGAAACCAGGAATAGTCATGACCTTAGAGCCCACAGTCAATCTTCCAGGCGAGTTTGGCGTAAGAATAGAAGACGATGTTCTGGTAACCGCCGGAGGAAGAGAGGCTCTGACCACCCTTGGAAGAGAGCTCGTTCAAATCTGAGAAGACCACGACGCTCACGCGCCGAGTGCTGACTGACACGGGTCATCTAACGAGGACCTGCTGAGCCTCTTTCAATATCTGCCCGATGTCCTTCTCGACGTCTTTGTCTAAGGGCATCGGAGAGTGCTCCTTCAGTATCTCCTTCGCCCTGTCTCTTGCAGTTTCCAGCAGTGACTTGAACCCCTCCCTCGAAGCCTTCTCGGAAGTTCTCTTGTCCCAGAGCGTGGAGAGCCTGATCTCGTCCTTCCGCAGGTAGTCCACCGTGTGGGGCTGTGCCAGAAAGTGTCCCATGTGTCCCACCTTATCGATAAGGTCCACGGCCAGCCTGTCGTCGTCGACCACGATGCCTCTCATGATCCTCGCTATGTCGCCATAGACCTCGTTGTCTATGACCATCATCTCGAGGCTGGATGCTCCCTCCCAGCCACCCCCCATACCCGATATGCTCTCGGCCCCCGCCATCACAGGCACGAGGGAGGTCATCATACGTTCGAATCCCATCTGTAGGTCCCATCTCGTCACGTCCGAAGCCATGCCGGAGGCGTCACTGACCATCTTGTACCTATTGGCGAGCTGGACACTGGCTATCGACACCAGCCCCTCCTCGGGCACTCCCCACAGGTCTCTGCCGGTCCTCGGGTCCATGAAGCATACCCTTCCGCAGTACGTGCTCGGTAGCGAAGGAGCCACGGTCTGAATCAGCACCAAACCAGCTAGGGTCTCGGCGTTCTGGAGCGCCAAAGACCCTCCGAGCGTGACAGGGCCCGTCTCGCCTGAGATGGGACACGGGATGACCGAGAAGGGTACTCCGAGTTCAGCGCTCCTGATCAGGACCTCGCAAACATGATTCGCGTAGGTCAACGGACTGCTAGGGGAGCTAGCGAGGCTGAATAGGGGCCTCTTCCTGAACTCCTCCTCACCGCCAGCCACGCACGACCACATCTTCACCATGTAGTCGACGACCTCGGCGCTGGTCGCATGATGAGACATGACCTTCGCCGAGTTCTTCATCGCCGCCTCCATGGTCCTCAGCTCGATCATCTCGGGAGGGACATCGTTCGCAATGACCAGATGAGATGCGAGGTGATTGTTCTCAAGGGCATCCCCGAGCCTCGCTGCATCCTCGACATCAGCGTATGTCGAAAGCCTCAAGGTCCCGGTGTTGAGGTCTATCGTCTTCGGATCCCCGCCTCCCGAATAAGGGAAAGTGTGTTCGCCGTCGTATCTGATATCCCAGTCAGAGTCCCTGGCGAAGTATGTCACCTCCCGTGGTGTCCTCACGATAGCCTCCTCTACAACACTACGTGGAAAGGTGACAACATCCTTCTTGACGGGATGGCTCATCGCGCCCGCCCTAACCAGGCGCTGCCTCGCATCCTCGCTGTCGAACCTTACGCCTGTCCTCTCGAGTATCTTGAGCGAGGCCTCATGAATCATCTCCACCTGTTCGTCAGTCAAAACCTTGACCATCTGTTTGCAGGGAATCCCCTTCATGAGCCGACCCTCCGAACGGCCAAATGGAAGTGGCACAGATAAAACTTGTCTCGTACCGAATGACGAGGGCCATCTTCCCATACGACCGATGCCAGCATTGTGCCGATGACAGACGAATCCGTCTCAGTAGCCATAGTCCTTTGACTTCTTCTTGACGTACTCCTGGATCTCGGCTGTGACGGCTTTGTCCATGGGCACGGGCTCGTGCTCCTTCAGTATCTTCCTTGCCTTCTCATTCGCGACTGCGGTGATGTCTTTCGAACCTGTCTTCAGCCACGAGTCTAGTGACCTGCGGTCAAGCAGCGATGGGATGAAGTGCTCGTTCCTAAAGTGCTTCACTGTGAAGGGCGTGCCGAGGAAACTGGCATTCGGCCCGACCTTGCATATCTCATCGACCGCGAGCGTCTCCTCTGTGACCTCGATGCCGCCCAAGACCCTCGTTACCATGCCGGCGATCTCGTTGTCAATCACGAGCTTCTCGTAGGATGTCGATATGCTGCCCTCAAGGGAGCCACAGGCGTCGTAGATGAAGTTCATGCCAGCGAGCCCCGCCATGAGCATGTTCATCGCTGTCTCCAATCCCGCCTGGGTGTCAAGTGTCTTGGAGTCGGAATTGCCACCCGTGCCCCTGCGCGGGAGCCCGTAGTATCTGCCCAGCTGACCTGTTGCGATGTTCAGCAGGCCGACTTCCGGTCCCCCCAGGGCTGTCGCCCCCGTCTTCATGTCTAACGCCGCTGAGACCGTTCCGTAGAACACAGGGGCTCCCGGGTTCGCGAGCTCAGAAATCATGATTCCAGACAGGACCTCCGCGTTCTGTTGCGCGAGCAGTCCTGCGAGGGTTGCTGGTGCGGTGCCGCCCGCCAGCGCTTCGGGAGCGTATATCATCGGTTGCTTGTACTTCGCATAGACCAGCGCCCCCTCGATCAGCTCTTTGGACTGCTGCATCGGGCTGACGGGGTTCGTGTAGCCAAGGAGGCAGGGCTTCTTCATCAGCTCCTCGGTGCTGCCCCTGAGAATCGATGCCATGTCGATGGTTTCCTGTGCCTTCTTCGCGGTCCAATTGTATCCGTCGGTTGTCTTCACGCAGTTCTTCCAGTCCTCTAGAATCACGTACAGGTGGTACAGGTCGTCTGGGACGTCGGACGGGGTGACGTTCATGACATTCATGTGGATGTTCTTCAGAGCGTCGATGAGTCTAGCAAGGTCTCCGACGTCCTTCAGCGTCCCTGGCCTTAGTCTGCCATCGAGATCGCGCACCCTCACGGCAAGTCCAGAAGGTCCGAAGTGGACGTTGTTCCCGGCCATGTTGAGGACGTAATCCGGCTCCCTCCCGTAGAGCTTGAACTCCTGGGGGGCCTTCCGGACGGTTTCCTTGAGGAGGCTCTCCGGGATGCGCACCATCATAGTCTTCTCATCGACTTCAGCTCCCGCATCCTTGAAGAGTTTCAAGGCCGTCGGCTCCCATATCTTCATGCCCAATCTCTGGAGGATTTCGACCGTGGCGCCGTGAATCTTGTCCAGGTCGTCACGAGAGAGAATTTCCAGCTGACCGCCAATCGGTACCTTGATTTCCATGGTTACTACCCCCTGCAATCCAACCCGCAAATCGAGTGCCAATATATAATTCTTGCTTTCAATGGGAGAAGAACACTTATATCGGGTGATGGCATTGCCATTTTATAGCTGCAGTTTCCTCAGGGGGCAGTCAGGGAGGTAAAATCGATGAATGGGCATATCTCTTCGAGCTTGTTTGATAAAGGCAAATTGCACGGCTTCGCGGCCGTTGCAGTCACTGTGTGCATGCTACTCTCGGCGCTGACGGCGCTTGTTGCGACAGCTCCGTCGGTTGAAGCCGAAGAACCTTATTTTGAGTACAGAATAGGGGTGACGGAAGACCCAGACTCCTTCAACCCGTTCGATATGATGTCTGGCACGTCATGGTCTGTCGCGCACATGATGTATGAGTTCCTCTATGCCGTTGGCCCGGAGATGGACCCAACTCCACAACTTGCAGCGTCGCATGAAGTTAGCGATGACAATCTGACTTGGACCTACCATCTCGTTGAGGATTCGTACTGGCACGACGGACGTCCCGTAACGGCACACGACGTCGCCTTCACTTTCAATATGATCATGGAGAATCCAAAAGAATGCGCACTTGTGGCTGGCTATCTAGACGGCTTCGATGATGTTGTCGCGCTTGACACCCATACCGTTGAGGTAAGTCTGTTGAAACCGAAAGCCAATATGCTATCCTTGATAGTCCCAATCCTCCCGGAGCACCTCTGGACTGCGGTGAGAGATGGTGATGTCGGAATCGATCGGGTGGAAATGTGGGATACGGAATACTTTGCGGAAGGTCCCGTCGGCTCTGGTCCGTTCATTCTGAACGAATACAACATGGCTCAGGGCTACATCAGTCTTCTCGCTCAAAAACCGTACCACCGCCTTCCAGGTATCGAAGTCGACTCGGTCAATATCGACGAACTGCTTTTCGTCATATACAAAAACGACAATGCGATGATTACTGATCTCGAGCTAGGGGATCTCGACGCAGTTGGCGGCGTACCATCGCTCTCATGGGATACCCTCATGACGAACCCAGATATTGAGGGGCAGACGCCTGCGACACACATCCTTGAAGAATTCGGATTCAACTGCGCGACTCCGGAGATTAGGGAATCCGTCAATGATGATGGAGACCGCAACTTCCCCGATGCTTCGACCAATTACGAGACCTGCAACCTGTCGGTCAGGCAGGCGATGACGATGGCCACGGACATACCGTACATCGCAGATGAGATCCATCTAGGCAGGGCTCAGGAAGCCTATGCAATAATACCGCCGGCGACGCCTTTCTGGCATTACGCGGTACCTGAGGAGGATAAGTGGCATAATTTCGGCATCGAAGGTGCGAACGCCCTCCTGAACGAGTCGGGGTACCATCAGTTCGATGGCAGCGACTTCGGATTCGCTGGAGTCAGAGAGAATGAGAGCAGCGGTGCTAGGCTGGAGTTCGAGTTCTATTACATCCGCTCGAACCTCATGGACGAACTGACTGCCCAGAAGATGCAGGAATGGTGGGAGGAGATTGGCGTCAAAGCCAACCTACACGCTGCCGCCGAGGGAATCTTGTACAACCTAGAGTTCGAAATGGGGTACGACATGTTCATCTGGAGCTGGTGGCCCGACGTCGACCCAACATGGTTCCTGTCCGTGTTGACCACGGGTGAGATACCCTTGGACGAAAGCGACAACACCAAATGGTCCGATGCCTTCTACTCGAACCCTTATTACGACCAGCTGTGGTTGGAACAGCAGGAAACGATGGATATCTTCGAGCGACAGGCGATAGTCCGCGAGATGCAGCAAATTGTGTATCGGGACTGCCCGTACATCTGCCTTGTGTATCCGGCCGGCCTGATTGCCTACCGGACTGACAACTACGAGAACTTCCCCGACATGGAAATCAAATCCGGAATAACTCCTAGTTCGTTCTGGTACTATTTCGCGATCGAGCCAAAGGGAGTGCCGGCGTTTGACATAGGACTCGCCCCCTCATACGAGGTGCAGCGGGATCAGGAAACGCCCTTCTCCGTGATGATACACGACTCAGATGGAGATACACTCGAAGTCACATGGATCTTCGGTGATGGCAGCCTCGAGGAGGTCTACACATACGACACGGGAACCGACACATCATTCGAGGCAAGCGTCGGTCACAGCTACGACACCTTAGCGAGCGACCTAGTACTGACTGTCTCAGTGACGGACGGCACGTACGTCAGGAACAGCACAGCATTGGTGGATGTCGTTACGCTAGCCAATTTCGTGCCGGTGATCAGTGACCCGTCATGCTCACCCCCTGAGGCGTATGTCGGAGAGACGACGACATGGTCGATCACTGCGAGCGACGCCGAGGAGACCGAGCTCACGGTGACTTGGGACTGGGACGACGGGTCGTTCACGACCACGTCCATACCGGTCAGCACGCCCGGTACAGCCGTAACGGACGAGCAGACGCACGTTTTCGATGACGCTGGGAGCTACGAGGTCACAGTGTGGGTGGATGACGGCTACGACGCGGAAGG
The DNA here is from genome assembly GCA_020696395.1 of Thermoplasmata archaeon. Taxonomy (GTDB): domain Archaea; phylum Thermoplasmatota; class Thermoplasmata; order UBA10834; family UBA10834; genus UBA10834. The sequence goes on from JAEHCN010000027.1 coordinate 14,002, forward strand.
CCACAACAACTCGTTCACCTTCACCACCTATTCCGTGATCGGGAACTCGCCGCCTTATGCGCTGACAGTCGCTGACGTCGTCACCAATGTGGACATATGGACCTCGTTGAGCGCGACGGCCAGGGACGCCGACCCGGACACGCTGCAGTTCACATGGGAGTGGGACGATGGTACGTTCAATGTGACGGAGTACGACACTTCGTCGAACCCGAATGCCGTCGTCGCTGACGACGTGTGGCACATGTGGGATACGCCCGACACGTACTCGGTGACGGTATGGGTCGATGACCTCACGGGTGAGCCCGGGCACAATATCTCCTCGACGGTCGAAGTCGTTGTATCGCTGGATGGGGACCTCCCGCCGAGCAGCATTCAGCTGATTCCGGATCCGGACCCAGCCATCCAGGAACAACCGGTCGAGATGGTCGTGAGGGCAACCGACGGCAACGGAGACGCCCTGACGATCACCGTGGAGTTCGGAGACGGTGAGAACTACACGGACTCCACCGTTGGCGGCACGACGGGGCCTCAGTCCATCCTTGCGGTACACACCTACGTCGATGTGGACACCTATACTGTGACGGTGCATGTGAACGACGGAACGTTCAATGTCAGCAAGACCTTCGAACTGTTGGTCGAGGAGCCGCCGGAGAACTCGCCGCCGAGCATTCTGCTCAGCCAGAGTTACTCTGCGATGTACAACGAAACCTTCACCATCACGCCAATGGTGATCTCGGATGCTGATGACGACGAGCTCACGGTCTGGTACGACTGGGGAGATGGCTCCCCATGGACTGAAGGCAACAGCACCTACACGGCTTCGCATGAGTACCATGAGGTAGCGACCTTCACACTGACGGCGTATGCGGACGACAACACCGGTCTGACGGATCACAACGTGTCCAAGACGACGACGGTGACCGTAGGCAGCAACCTCAAACCGACCATCAACGAACTACCGAAATACAGCCCAACCGAGAACACCACGGTCGGTGTCGAGATAACGTTCACCGTGAACGTCAGCGACCCAGAGGGCGACCCGATGGTCGTGAAGATCATCTTCGGAGACACACAGGATGTGACGCAGGAGGCGGTCGATAACATGGGCAGCAGCGAGAACTCCACGGTAACGCTGACCCATACGTACACCACCAGTGGAGATTTCGATGTGAAGATCTGGGTGGAGGACGATAAGGACCATGAGAATCCGTCGTGGAGCGAAAGGACCTTAACGCTGACCATCGACCCCATTCCGGACGAGGAGGAGGATGACGGGGGATGGAGCACCACTGCAATCGCCGCGGTAGCGGCACTCGCGATCATTGTGGCGGTGGCGGCTGTGGCTCTTCTCTTGAAGCGGAAGAAGGGCTCAGAGCCGGAACTCGGGCTCCCAGAAGAAGACGAACCGGCTCCCGAGCAGGCGGAAGAGCCACCGGAACCTCCTGAGGCGTAGACAGGTCGCACAACCCCCTCAAACCCTTTCAATCGACCATTTCCGCGAGATGACAACATCGGGGACTAAGACGCGGGTTTGACGAGTGGAGCCAACGCATGAGAAACTTCAGGCGAATACTACTGAGAAGAGTCATAAGCCTGTTCGTCACGTTTCTCCTAGTGATATGCATCAACTTCGTACTCTTTCGGATGATGCCTGGCGACCCGTTGCAGTTCATGGTTCCGTCTGATCCCAAGATTCCCGATGAGTACAAGGAGATGCTGATCGAAAGATACAACCTGGACGACTCTATGTCCGAGCAGTTCATCACATACATCAAGGGTGTCTTCACTCTTGATTTCGGAGAGTCGTTCATTCACAAGGTTCCGGCGATGGATTACCTCTTAGACTACATTCCGTGGACTCTGCTCCTTGTTGGCATTGCCTCAGTCTTCATGATTGTGATTGGCATGCTCATTGGGATTCTTGCAGCATGGAAGCGAGGCGGTTTGTTTGACTCTGGATCTCTCGCATTCTCGCTCTTCTTCTATGCAATGCCCACTTTCTGGCTCGCCATGATAATGGTAATGACGTTTGCCGAAACGTGGGAGATCTTCCCAGCTTCCAGAGCGATGGGTATTGGGGAAGAATTCGAGTTCACCCTTGCATCAGTCAAGGAACTCTTGTCCCACTTGGTTTTGCCCGTGACCTGTCTAGTGCTCGTGTACATTGCGACGTTCTCTCTCGTGATGCGTGGCTCTCTATCTGATGTGATGACGGAGGACTACATAACCACTGCAAGATCAAAAGGTCTGTCTGAAAAGGCGGTATTGAAGGATCATGCTGTGCCAAACGCAATGTTGCCGATGCTCATACTGATTGCGCTAACCGTTGCGTACATCGTTGGCGGGGCGTTCATGGTGGAATATGTTTTCGAGTACCCTGGAGTGGGATGGGCGACGATAGACGCGGTCAATGAAGAGGACTGGCCAGTACTCCAGGCTGCGTTCTTCCTGATAGCGGTCGCTGTGATAATCGCCAACTTCGTCTCGGATATTGTAATGATGTATTTGGACCCTCGTGTGGAGTTGAGTTGAACTGATGAAAGGTGATTGAGACGAATTTCACGTTTTCCGAGCCATTCGCAGAAAGGATGAGGCTCATCCGCAAGAAGGTTGCAGAGACAGGACGAGTGTTCAAGAGAAACCGGATGGGCATGGTCGGGCTCGCGATACTCATCGTATTCGCCGCGATGGCGGCGTTCCCAGCGCAGATCATGTGGGTCTTCTCGACGGTTGGAGGTTGGGACTATCCCTATGGTCCGCATGATGAGGTGGCCTCGCCCGGAACTGGCACCGATCCGTCATGGGAACACTGGTTGGGAACGGATTCTCGAGGAAATGACGTTCTTGCCAGGTTGATATATGGAGCTAGAATCTCCCTGATGATTGGCACCCTAGCCGCCGCCGTTTCCATGGTGTTGGGTTCGATGGTCGGCCTTCTGAGCGGATTCTGGGGCGGTTGGAGAGACGAGGTCTTGATGAGGGTCACCGATGTCTTCCTGGTGCTGCCTTGGTTGGTGCTGATGATCGTGTTTGTGGCGGTCCTTCCCGGAGGACCCAGCGTAACCAAGATCGTTATCGTGATAGGCATAACTGGTTGGGCTGGCACTGCGAGGATAGTGCGAACTCAGGTTCTATCTATCAAGAAGAGGGCATTCGTCGAGAGGGCGAGATCCGTTGGGGCAGGGGAATTCCACATCATCAGAAAGCACATATTTCCGAATGTGTTTCCGTTGATATTCGCGAATGCAATCCTCACGGTAGCGCTGGCGATCCTTTCCGAAAGCGCCCTCAGCTTCCTCGGGATGGGAGCCGCCGCGACGGTAGACGTCACGTGGGGTAACATGCTTGAGGATGCGCTGGGTGCTCTGGCAATGTACAACGGCTTCTATCTATGGGTGATCATGCCGGGGCTCTGCATAGTCTTTCTGGTACTGGGTTTCACTTTCATCGGTTACGCGCTCGACGAGATCTTCAACCCCAAGCTGCGAAAGAGATGATACCATTGAAAGGGATCACGCTCAATCCGAACTCGAGACCCGTCGACTTCAGGAAAAAGAAGGTTCGGACGTAGAAGGAGATATCTCATCCAGCCGGTAGAAGTCTCAGACACACGCCAGCATCCACCGACGACCGTCATTACAACCTCGGTTTCGCCAATACGCCCCGAATCCATCTCGAAGAGGTTCTCCGACAGGACTATGAAATCCGCGAGCTTGTCCTCTTCGATGGACCGCTTGACGTCCTCCTCGAAGGACGCGTAAGCCTCGTTGATAGTGTATGCTTCGATCGCCCTCTCGAGGGATATCGCCTGACTCCTAACTCCAGGGTTCCAGCCCCTTGTCACAGCTGCATGTATCCCGGGAAGCGGGTTCATGTCAGCGACGGACCAGTCGCTGGAGAACGCGAGGACTGCGAGCGCGATGGATAATCGTCCCTGGCACGTGCATTGTGCCCGCAGTGCTGGGTTTCACGCTCATGGACCATGCATAGGAAGACATATTCAACCCCAAGCTAAGGAAGAGATAGGCGACAACAATCAGCCGAAGACCTCCTCGGAACGACGCACTCCGAAAACTAGGTATACGGTTGATTCTAATACTCTCGGTGTCGGCTCGGTTCGATGCCACACTGGGAGGATGGATTCGTGACGATTCGCGGCGGCCGTGGTCTCACACGCTATGCCAAGGTCTTGCCGGCAGTCTTTCTCTTGTTGCCATTTGCAGCCTTTGCCTGCGCATCGATCCCTTCGAGCGCGAGCTCTGAATCCGAGAGTTGTCTGAGAATCGGGTTCCTAGAGAAGGCCGATTCGCTGAACCCGATTGAAGGACAGACGCCAGCCTCAAAGGTGTTCTGCAGCCTCGTCTACGATTGTCTTCAAGGCGTAGGAGAGGACCTCGAGGCCGTGCCGAACCTCGCGCTCGATTGGAGGATCGCAGAAGAGTTCGAGCCATATGGTTCCGTCTGGGACTTCGACCTCACCAAGAACGCGTATTGGCATGATGACATGCCCCTCACGACGAAAGACGTCGTCTTCACGATAAACGTCATGGCCGGATACTTCGTCCAAATGCAGGCATACAACCCCTACGCACACTTCATAGACTATGCGGAAAACGTCAGCGACAACGTCGTTAGGATTCACTTCTACGACAGGGACTCGGGGGAGCCGATGCCTGCCGCCTACACGAGCTCGCTTCACATCCCCATATTCCCGAAGCACATCTTCGAGAAGTGGCTCATCGGAGCGTGGTCGTGGTTCGGCGCGGAGTGGAGTCCAATCGGGTCAGGGCCGTTCATGGTAACCGACAATATAACCGAGGAGTTCACAGCCGGCAATAAGATAACTCTGATCAAGAATCCCGACTATCACTGGAAGAAGGACAAGGGGCTGGAGGTTCAGCTGGACAAGATAGAGATGAAGTTCTTCGAAGACGGGACCGCGCTGGCAGAGGAACTCGAGAACGGAACCGTCGACGTCGCTCAGCTCCCGCGTGAGGACTACCTTGCCATGAAGGAACGAGTGGAGAGTGGGCAGCTCGAGAACACCGCTATGTTCGATGGCCAAAACCCCAATCAGCAATGCACATACATCGTGCTCAACGCAGGCCTATCGGGACCTAACCCGTCGATCGTCGACCCAGCAATCAGACAAGCGTTGTCCATGGCTACGGACAAGCAGTATATCGTCGAGAACCACTACCTCGGCCTCGCCAACGAGGCGAACACACTCATACCTTCAATCAACGAATACTGGCACTGCGAGTTGACAGAGGAAGAGCTCTACGAGTACGACCTGGACCATGCGGCACAGATACTCGAGGACGCAGGCTACAGATACGTGTCCAACCCGGAAATCCGCACGGCAACCGCGGACAGCTACGCCGTTCTTGCGGGCTTCGTCACTGAGGGGACTCTGCTGAGGTATCACTTGTCGATAAACGAGAAGTACCCTTACCCTGAGGAGCGACAGATAGTGTTGTACCTTCAGGAGAAGTGGGGCGATATTGGCATCGACATCGAGTACGATGTAGTAAGCGACTATTCACTACCAAACATGCTCTGCCCATACGAGTTGGATATGTGGTTCTGGCGCGGACAGGCGGACGTGGACCCGCAAGCGATTTTGTACACGGAGTCCTCCCAGTCTTGGGGAGGATGGGGCGAGAACATGTACAGCGATCCTGACTACGAGAAGAACTTCTCGCTCTCGATACAATCACTCTACAGCAACCAGCGCAGGGAGTATGTCCACAACTGTCAGAGGATACAGTACGAGGATGTGAGCTGCATCATGCTGGGGGAACTCTTCCAGACTTACGCCTGGAGAACGGACAACCTGACAGGGTGGGGCGATTGGGCCGCCCATCCGGGAAGGAGCATCGACGCGACTTGGACCGGCAACATCCTGTACTTTGAACTCGAGCCAGCTGAAGACGATTACATGACCATCTTGGCACTAGCAGCTATTGCCGCGGCGACCG
>JAEHCN010000028.1 GCA_020696395.1 Thermoplasmata archaeon
GCTCGATTGAACCGACCCGTACAGGAACGGCGCACCAGGCTCGTGCGCTTGCATGGCACATGCAAGAGCCAGGGTCTCAGCGTGATTGACGACGAGACTGCCAGCGACCGTGGCCGGCCCACTCAGGCCCATGCTCGCCATGCCGGTTATGTGCACAGGTACGTGGTTCTCGGCCCAGACCATCGCGGCGTCGGTCGCTCCGCCGTCAAGGACGAGCGGTGATATCGTGCACACCATCGCGGACATGTAGTGGCGTTTCCTGAGCTCCTCTTCGGACCCGACGACGGCTGCCGCCATCTTCACCTGCGCCCGAGCCTCCTCGGGGGTCGTCGTGGACTCTGTCTCGATATGCTTGGTCGTGTTCTCCATGCCGGCCTTCAATCCCTCTAGAACGTGTGTCTTCGAGGAGATGTCATGTGCCACTACCATCGGTTCGTATATGCTCAGGTACGGAAGTGCGTCGCCGAGGACTGCCGTCTTTCGGATGTCTTCGAGGACTGACTGACGCCGGGTCTTGGTCTTAGGGTCCCATACTGCGATGCCGCAGCCGTCGGTGGTGTAGTAGTGATGTCGGCGGTCCAAGGGCAGATCGAAGTCCTTAGTCCGTCCAGCGAGGACGATCTTCGACGGCGCCTTAGACATCAGCGATTTGACGAGATCGGGGGAGTACTTCACGACATTCGTCTTGTCGTCAACGATTGCCCCCGCACGCTTCAGCGAATCCCGCGCGACCGAACTCATCACCCTGATTCCAGTGCTCTCAAGAACATCCAGCGCGGAATCGTGTATCTTCTTCCTCTCCGAGTCCTTCATGAAGGACCTTGGCTCTCTCACTCTGAATCTGTCTGCAAACGTTGACATTCCCTTACCTCCTGTCGTAGGAAGCCCAGCCCTCGGAAGCCGGCTTCAATAGAAAAGGGTTTTGAGATAGCTTCATGACCACGGAGCGGCGCACTGGCGAAGGGTTAAGTAGTTGCCGCGCCGCGCGAATCACGCGGTCACACGCCGACGCTCTTCTCATAGTCCGCGATGATCAGGTCCCCCTGACGCTTCACATCGCCATCCAGGGACTGGACCTCATGCTCCCTGAGTATCTTCTTCGCGATCTCCTTCGCCTCAGGAACCATGGCATCGGAGTATGTCCTCTCCCAGTCCTTCTTTGCATCGTCGAAGAAGAAGAGCTCCTTCTTGAAGTTGCGGGCTGTGTGGATATGGCTGAGGAAGGAGTTGCCATGGCCTACCTGCTTCACGACATCCAGGGCGATCGTCTCGTCGGAGACCTCGAATCGCCTCATGAAACCGCGAACATGCTCCCAGATGTATGATTCTATGACTGCCTGCTCGTAGGAAACGCCCTTGACAGCGTCGATCCCGCCTATCCCTGAGATGAGGTCGGAGTTGCCCATGGAGCTCAAAGCCACGCCCAGGACCTCTGAGAACGATTGAGGGATGCCCGGCGCCTCCTTGTCGTTTATCCCCCACTCGCCGACCATCGAAGGCAGACCGTATCTTCTCGCCATTTGACCGAGTCCAGCTGCGATGACGCAGTGCTCCGGAACCATGTAGTCGATGACTCCCGTCTTCATGCTGATCGGGGCCGATGACGAACAGTATATGTGCGGAGAGCCAGGAGCGGCGAACTGGGTGATCACCAGGCTTGCCAAATTCTCAGTGTTCGCGTTCGATATCGTTCCCGCTAGGGTGACCGGACTGGAGCCTCCAGGGAGAGACATCGACATCGACATTATCGGTATGCCCGCCCCCACCAGCTCGACCATCCCTTCGACGGCACCGCCCTCGTACGAGAGGGGTGCGATCGAGCAGCAGATCACGGAGAATAACGGCCGCTTCCTCAGCTCCTCCTCGCTCCCCGCGACGACTGCCCCAAGCTCGACCTGCTTACGCGAATCGGCAGCGCCCATCACGGAAACGCCGTTCACATGCTTCGTCGTGTTCTGCATGGCCGTCCAAAGCTCATGAAGGCCGTGTGATATCTGGGGCACCTCGTTCGCTGTGATGGAGGTCCATAGGAAATCAACCGCGTCGAGCCCGTCGCCCAGGCGAATGAAGTCCGCTATGTCCTTCCTAGTCGACGGTTTCTTCTCTCCCGTGTCCATGTCCCTGATGTACACTCCCAGCCCGGAGGTGGCCACGAACGGTGGGCCGGATACCGGGATCTCCATATCATGCTTCGGATCCCGGGCACACAGACGTATGTTCCTGGGCGCCTTGCTCAAGGCTTCCCTGACCATGGACTCAGGTATCTTCGCGATCTTCGTGGAGAAATCGACGGTGGCTCCAGAGTCGCTGAGCATCTTCAGCGTCACATCGCTGCGAATGAGCATTCCCATCTCCTGCAGGGTCTTCAGACTGGATTCGTGAATCAGGTCTTGCTCGTCACCGGACAGAAATACAAGTCTTGCTACCGCCATGTCATCGCACTCCCCATCGATGCCCCCCCTTCCTAAGCGGGCGAGTCCGCAATCCTCAACCCCTATAATATGGGTTTCGCGGTCCGACGGCGATGTGTTTAAGACCTTTTCTAAAACTGAGGAGGTCTACAGATTGAGTGAGGGGGTTCGTGCCTAGCAGGATTTCTTCTCCTGCAACCCCTTCATCAGCACGATATATAGGCCACCGATGACCAGGATGGACCCGACCACTATCCATCTACCAGGCATCTCGTCCGGAAGGAGGAAGTACGCCAGTACCGAAGCGCCTATCGGCTCGGCGAGAAGAGACGTGGATACGATGTGCGCTGGAAGCGTCTTGAGAGCGAAGTTGAACATCGTGTGACCGAAGATGGTCGGAACAATCGCCAATAGGATGAACAACGTGAGCTCGCGATGGGACGACACTGTGATCACATCGCCTACTACGACGGCTGCGACGAACAGCATGGCGGCGCATATCAGATAGACCGTGAAGACGTACGTTCCCAGGGATACCTTCTGTCTCGCCCGCCTCCCGGAGAGGAGGTAGATGCCAGCACATATCCCGCCTAGGAACGCCAACGTGTTACCTGTGAGGTTGGTACCTCCCAGCTGGAAGTCGGCCACCGATATGACACACACGCCTAAGAACGCGATGACTATGCCGACCGCTGCCATGCGACGCACGCGCTCACCCAGCACGAAATGCGACATGCCCGCCACAAACATGGGGTGCGCCGTTACGAGCACGACGGACGTCGCTACCAGTGTCAGACTGAGGGACGCGATCCATAGGCCGAAGTGAAATGCCAGCGCGGTAGCACTGACAAGGATGAGGACCCACTCGCGCGCTGGCAGGGAACGGAGTTCGGCAAAGCCCCGGCTCCACGCGACGAACGGAAGCAGCATGGCGCACGTGAAGAAGAGCCTGTAGAAGGTGATCACAAAGGGCGTCGACTCACACCACTTGACTAGTATCGGTGCGAAGGAGATCGACACCATCGCGATCATTATCGCGGTGTAGGCTCTGGATGTCTCGCTGCCAGCCACGGTTCGCGTCACACTCCCCCGAATGAGCCTGCCCCGACCTGCGCGACGAGGGTCAGTAGATCGTGACGCCTCTGACGCCCTTCGCCTGACGAATAAGGGGGATGACCTCGGAAGGCACCATACTATCAGTGACGATGAACAGCCTCGGCTCCTCGGAGGTCATGGGGTCATCCACTATCGCCTGTCGGATCGAGATGTTCGACCGCATCAGGATCTCAGCCACACCCGAGATGATGCCAGGTTCGTGGGCATTCATAGGGACTATCTCGATGGAGCTCCACCCCATCGCCGAGGCCGCGTTCTTCAGGTGGTTCGTGGGCAGCAGCTGCGAGAAGAACTTCTGCAGCGTCGGGTCGCCCTTTATCGTCTCAACCGTAGACTTCACCACTCTTCGGTCCACGCCCGCTGCCCTGGCAAGAGCAGAATCGGCTATCTGTACGTCGCCACAGTAGACACGGTTCCGGTCTATGCGCAGGCCGTACTTCAGCAGATACCGAGCGACCTTCGCCTGAGACGGATACTTCTCGAAGTAATTGGCAATCTTGTCCCACATGCAAATCGATGACAATATGTGTACAGTAATAGATTAATATTGCCACATATTGTACGACTCCGCACTGCCATTCAATAGCAAGGGCCATATAGGTCCTTCACAATTGCCACGGCATTGACACGTATTAGCACGGTACGAACTTGGTGATAGAATGCTTGGAAAGACGATCAGGCTGAGGCGCATCTTCGACCAGACGAGCGGGAAGACCGTGATCGTGCCGATGGATCATGGCATCTCCCTCGGCCCGGTCAATGGTATCGCGGACATTAGGAGCACGGTCGACAAACTCGCAGAAGGCCGAGCCTCTGCGATAGTGGTTCACAAAGGTCTGGTTCCGTATATCGGCTCTGCCGTGGGCGCCCCGTTGGGATTAATCGTCCACATATCCGCCAGCACGTCCATGTCCCCAGATCCAAATGCGAAGGTGCTAGTGGCTAGCGTCGACGCAGCGACCGTTCTTGGGGCGGACGCGGTCTCGATCCACTGCAACATCGGAAGCGACACCGAAGACATCATGGTTTCCGATTTCGGCATGGTCTCGGACAGATGCAGCGAGCTGGGCATGCCACTCTTGGCGATGTGCTACCCCAGGGGCAAGAATGTCAAGGACCAGTTCGATGTGGACGCTGTGAAACACGTCGCGAGGTTGTCCGCCGAGCTCGGCGCAGATGTAGTGAAGACGAACTACACGGGCTCTGTTGATACGTTCAAGGAGGTCGTGAACGGAACGCCGGTACCGGTGGTCATCGCCGGCGGTCCGAAGATGGACTCCGACATGAGCCTGCTCAAGATGGTGGGCGATGCCATGACTGCCGGCGCCCGCGGCGTCTCCATCGGCCGGAACGTCTTCCAGCACGACGATGTGACCATGATCACGAGAGCCATCGGGAAGGTTGTTTTCGACGGGGCCACCCCCGAGGATGCTTATAGGCGGTGATCCCCTGGTCGGCCGTCAGGTTTGGATCGGGGCGATCTTCCAGCCCAACAGAGAGAGCAGGAAGAAGATCGTCCTATCCGCGTTGGAAGTTGGATTCGACACAATCGTCCTCGACGAGAAGGACTCAGCGTTCACAGAGCTCGGAAGGTTCAGAGCCATCACTCTTTCTGGGAGCAGTTTCACCGAGGACGGCAAGACCGTCGGGAAGCTTGTGGAGATAGTCAAGAAAGAGGATGAGCTCAAGGCGAAGAAGCTGACCGATAGGGAGAACCACGTGATAGTCTCCGCAAAAGACTGGAAGGTCATCCCTCTCGAGAATCTAATAGTGCATTTCCAGGGTAGTCGCTCGAAGCTGTTCATGGTCGCAAGGACGATAGAGGAAGTGAAGCTGTTCTTCGAGACCATGGAGCGCGGTGCGGACGGCGTCCTCTTCGTGCCCACAAAGACGGATGACCTGGGCAGGCTACGTAGACTTGTAGAGGAGAGATCGCCTAAGCTCGATCTGAAGGAGGGCAAGATAACGGTCCTCAGACAGCTGGGGCTCGGGGACCGAGTCTGTATCGACACATGTTCGGTGCTGCGCATCGGCGAGGGCATGCTGATAGGCAACCAGTCGTCGTGCATGTTTCTCATCCATTCGGAGACTCTCGAGTCTGAATACGCAGCTTCTAGGCCGTTCAGGGTGAACGCCGGACCGGTCCACGCATACATCTTGATGCCAGACGGAACCACGAGATACCTGTCAGAGCTTCGGGGAGGAGAGGAAGTGCTGGTGGTCGACTCCGAGGGGCATACCAGAAGGGTGATCGTGGGGAGGACAAAGGTCGAGAGAAGACCGCTGCTCCTGATAGAGGCCGATGTAGACGGCTCCCAATACTCCACCATCGTCCAGAACGCCGAAACGATACGCGTGTACTCGAAGGGAAAGGTCGTGTCAGTCTCCAAACTGAAGATAGGGGATCCAATCCTGCTGAGGCTGGAGAAGGGCGGACGGCACTTCGGCATGTACGTGGAAGAGACCATACAGGAGAGGTGATGATGACACTCGTTGTCGCTTCTCTCGTCGAGAGAGGCATTGCCGGAGTCGCTCGCTCGTCAACGAAAGCCTTTGCAGCGGGAGCGGACGTGGTCGAGCTTCGCCTCGATCACATACGTGGCCTTGAGCGAAAGGCGGGACTGTTGGATGAGGCCCGCTCCGCGGTCGACGGGCCAGTGGTCGCCACCCTCCGCTCGGCTCGAGAGGGTGGTCTCTCACGGTGCACAGGTGCCAGTAGAGCACGGTTGCTGGCCACGGTCCTCGACTCTGGGTTCGAGTACGTGGACCTTGAGCTGGTCGCCGACAGAAAGCTCCTGGAAAGTCGCGAGCGCAGATCCCGCGGACCGAAGATAATCGGGTCATACCACTTCCGGCGCCCGGCGACGAGATCCGAGATACGAAGACTGCTCGAACGAGCCTGCGAGACGGCGGACATAGGCAAAGTGGCCGCACCTTGTGATCACGCAGGCCATGCGGTAGCGATCGCGGATGTAGGGCTGGAATTCTCGAAGAGGAAGCGCGGATTCGCTGTCGTGGGAATGGGCGCCCAGGGGCAGCTGACGCGCGCGTGCGCAAGCGGAATCGGTTCGGAGCTCGTGTACGCATGTCTTCCAGGCAGCCCTGCGGCGCCCGGTCAACTCGATGCTGGCCTCCAGTCGGATCTGCGACACAAGGAATCCGTTGTCCTCGGGCTCGTCGGGCATCCGGTGACGCACTCAGTCTCCAAGCCCATGCAGGAGGCGGCCCTCCGCAGCGTCGGCCTCAAAGGCATGTACATGCCCCTCGATGTGCCTCCCGGTGGAATGAGCCGAAAGGCAGTCACGACGCTCTTCAAGATAGGTTTCGCTGGTTTGAATGTGACCATCCCGCACAAGCGAAAAGCCTTTGACATGTGCGATATGCGCCGTCCGTCCGCGGCGTCCACAGGTGCAGTCAACACACTCACGCGGATGAACGGCAGAATTGTGGGAGAAAACACAGATGTATTAGGGTTAACTAGACTTATTGACGCTAAAAAGGTATACACTAAAGGAGCCGATTCGCTCGTGATCGGAGCTGGAGGAGCAGCCCGCGCAGCTTGCAGGGTCCTCCTAGACGGCGGGTCCGTCGTTACGGTCGCAGCGAGGAGGGACGGCAGGGCACGCGCGCTCGCTAGGTCATGCGGGGCAAAGGCCAAGTCCTTCTCTTCCGTGTCGGCGGGGACAAGCAGCTACGGCATCGTGGTCAATGCCACGCCCGTGGGGACGCGCGGGGCACGATTGGAGAGAGTCAACGTCCCTGAGGGTGTGCTGGAAGGAAAACCAGTGTTTATCGATTTGGTCTACAATCCCCCCGTGACAAGAAGCATGAAGCTTGCGCGAGACAGAGGCTGCATTGCACACGGAGGATTGGAGATGCTCGTCGGCCAAGGGGCGGAGTCGTTCAGAATATGGACAGGATGCACTCCAGACCCCAGCGCGATGAGAGCGGCCGCCAGGAGGGCCTTGAGATGAGGACGGGAGAGGCGGCGAGCAGAGGGGCAGCTACAATAGTGAACGCCATCGCCACCGGTAAGGGCGCTGCCTTCGGCATCAGCCTCGAAGTCGACGCCCGCGTCCAGCTGGAGACCGGCGATGGCCACATAGAAGTCGACGGCCCGAAGGAAGGAGAGAGCCTGGTGACGGAATGCATCAGAGCTACCGCATCTGCGACAAAGACTGGCCCCGTCCGGGGAAGAGCCCTGATCAGGTCCGACATACCGATATCCAGAGGACTAAAGAGCAGCAGCTCGGTCTCCAACGTTGTCGTTCTCGCTGCGCTCAGAGCGGTCGGGAAGGACCTGGACGACGATGCGCTGCTGAACATAGCGATCGACGAGTCCATACGGGCTGGCGTGACGGTCACGGGAGCGTACGACGACGCTACTGCATGCCACTTCGGAGGTCTTGTGGTGACAGACAATACATCCAGGACCATCATCAAGAGAGGCGCGTTGGATCCTGAACTCGCTGTCCTGATTCAGGTGCCGGAAGGCAAGATAGCCAAGAGCAGCGTCGAACCGGCCCGCTTCGCCGAGCATGTCGATGACTTCAAGAACGCGCTCAGCCTCGCCGTCGAGGGAGAATACCCCGAGGCTATGGCTCTGAACTCAATGGCTACTGCCAGGGCGCTCGACATATCCGATGAAGCAGCCGATGCCGCGAGGAAGGCGGGAGCCCTTGCCGCGGGCATCACCGGCACGGGTCCAGCGAGTGTCGCCCTGTGCAGGCGCGATAGGATCAAGAATGTCGAGAAGGCGTTGTCCGCGTTTGACGGAAGCGTCATTCGCGCCAACCTGAATTCTACGCCGTCCAGGGAGGTGGTTCCGCGGCTATTGTAGTGCGGTCATCGACGGCAAGGGGCACGGTTACAGCACCACCCTCTAAATCTTACACTCACAGAGCGATGGTCCTTGGGGCGTTGACGAAGGACAGGTTTACGCTGAAGAACCCGTTGTTGTCCGACGACACGAAGGCCACACTGGAGGCGTTGTCCTCCATAGGGACAGACGTCGATGTCCGTCCTGGAGGGCAGATACGACTCACTTGCCCCGAGCTCAAGGCGCCGAGAGGTGTGATCGATGTCAGAAACTCGGGGACGACCATCCGGCTTATGAGCGGGATAGCCTCTCTGCTGGACACTCCGATCACCTTGACCGGCGATGCCAGCCTTATAAGACGCCCGATGGCGCCGCTAGTGGACGCACTCGACCAGCTCGGTGCCAGCTGCTCTTACATCGGACAGTCCGGGAGCCCGCCCCTCAGGATCAAGGGGCCAGTCACCAAGGCCGAGGCGGAGATCGACGGAGGCGTCAGCTCGCAGTTCATCTCCTCGCTCCTCGTGACATGCACCCAGAAGAGGTCCGCGACGAAGCTTAGAGTGAAGGGACGCATCGCATCCAGGCCTTACGTGGACATAACTCTCAAGATGCTCGCGCAGTTCGGCGCGAGGATCGATGAAGGGCCTGCGGGCTTCGACATGCAAGGCAGCCAGAAGCTCCAGGGAGATGCTTACACCATCCCCGGGGACTATTCATCGGCGGCGTTCATGTTGGCCGCTGGAGCGGTCACCGATGGAACTGTGACCGTCAGGCAGCTGGATGCAGAAACAGCGCAGGGAGATGAAGCGATACTCGGACACCTCCGCTGTTTCGGCGCGAAGGTCTCGCGCACGGCGCACACAGTGACCGTGAGCGGGGGCAGGCTCGTGGGCACCGATATCGACGTCGGCGACACGCCCGACCTGTTCCCAGTGCTTGCAGTGGTGGGGGCTGTGGCAGAAGGGAAGACTGTGCTCAGCGGAGGTGTAAACCTGAAGGCGAAGGAGAGCGACCGGATCGTAACGACCACCAAGTTCCTACAGGACATGGGCGCGAGGATACGACCCATGGAAGACGGATGCGAGATAATCGGCGTGCCCAAGCTGGAAGGGGCCGCGGTCGACACCCGGGGAGACCACAGGATTCTTATGGCAGCAACCGTTGCTGCCATGGTATCTGGCACCGAGACGGTCATCAAGGACGAGGAGTCCTTCAAGGTGTCATATCCCGGCTTCATCAGAGACCTGCACCAGCTGGGATGTCGTGTGGAGGTGAGGAAGTGAATATCATCGGATCGGCCTACAAGGTATGCATATTCGGCTCGAGCCATGGCCCGTTCATCGGGGGCAGCGTCCAGGGCTGCCCGCACGGGGAGAAGATATCCACAACCGCAATCCAGATCGAGATGGACCGGAGAGCCCCCGGCAAGGGGCCGGTGTCGACTCCCAGGAGCGAGAGGGACAGGGTAGAGATCGTATCTGGACTACACGAGGGAAGAGCCACGGGAGCCCCCATAGTGGGACTCGTGAAGAATCGTGACTGTGACTCATCTGCGTACGACGCTTTCAGAAGAGTCCCGAGGCCCGGACACGCCGACTATCCAGCACTCGTGAAGTACGGCGGCAACAACGACCACCGTGGGGGAGGGCAATTCTCCGGTCGGATGACCGCGGGGCTCGTCTTTGCGGGTGCGGTGGCGAGACAGGTGCTGGAGAGGCGCAAGGTGAGAGTCCTCGCCCAGACGATACAGGTCGGAAAGGTCAGGCTCGAGAAGCTTGTGCCTTTCAGTGCGGCTGAGAAGCTGACCCGGACCAACGCCGTCTGTTGCGCAGACAGGGCGGTCGCCGAACAGATGAAGGACGAGATCGTTAAGGCGCACGAGGAGAAGGACAGCGTCGGCGGCATCGTGCGCTGCACTGTGCTCGGAGTCCCGGTCGGAGTCGGCGAACCGTTCTTCGGGTCCATAGAGAGCTCTCTCTCAGCTATGATGTTCTCGATACCGGGCGTCAAGGGCGTGGAGTTCGGGGCCGGGTTCGCATCCGGGGCGTTGCGAGGGAGTGAGAACAACGACCCGTTCATAATCCGTAACAAGAAGATAGTCACGAAATCGAACAACGCCGGAGGCATACTGGGCGGACTCTCCACGGGCATGCCCATCGAATTCAAGGTGGCGTTCAAGCCGACTTCGTCGATCGCTAAGCCACAGATGAGCGTGGACATCGAGGCGAAGAAACCCATCGAACTCGTCGTCAGCGGGAGACACGACCCGTGCATAGTGCCAAGGGCAGTGCCAGTGGTCGAGAACTCCGCAGCGGCGGTCATGCTGGACCTGATGCTTCAGGGGGGATTCATCTGACGAAGGCAGAACTAGACTCGCTGCGCGAAGAGATCACCCAGGTGGACAACTCCATCCTGTCGCTCATAGCTAGACGCATGGAGGTCGCCAAGGAGATCGGTCTCACTAAGGTCAAAGACGGCGCGCAGGTCAGGGACGCGTCCCGCGAGGAGGCGGTGGTGAAGGACTTCACTGAGAGGGCGAGAAATCTCGGCCTTGGCGAGGAGATGGCGACGATCATAGCCGATGCCATCATCGAGGAGGCGGTCCGGACCCAGCTCGAGCAGGACGTGGAGTATCTGCAGGGTAAGAAGGTCGTCGTCATCGGGGCCGGACGTATGGGTGCGTGGACCGCACGTTTCGCTTCGAACCGGGGCGCTGCTGTCTCGGTGCACGACCCGAGGGGTACCCTAGATGGGTACGACAACCAGCGGTCGCCCGACCAAGGAGCTGGAGACGCGGACCTCGTCATCATCGCAAGCCCTCTCGGGACCGCGAAGGAGGATTTGAGAGCCCTACTCTCGGCTAAGCCCTCGGGCATCATCTTCGACCTCTGCAGCGTGAAATCCCACCTGAAAGACTCCCTCCGGGAGGGAGTGGCGAACGGCTTCAAGGTCACCAGCGTACATCCGATGTTCGGACCCGGTGCCGTCACACCGAGAGGGAGGAACGTGCTTGTCTGCAGCTGCGGCTGCATCGAGGCGGATGCCGCAGCCAGGCAGCTGTTCGAGAATGAAGGCGCCATTGTCACGGATGTTCCCATGGATGACCACGACAGGCTCATCGCCCATGTCCTCGGCGCGCCCCACATGTGCGCTCTGGTATTCGGCAGGGCCGTCTCGAAGTCGGGGCTGTCGTCCAAGGACCTCGCCACGGCCCGTGGGCCGTCGTTCACAACGCTCTGCACACTCGCCAAGAGCATATCGAAAGAGAGCAAACGAGTGTATCACGACATTCAGAAGCTGAACCCGCATACTGCGGAGGCGATCAGGTCCATCGAGCAAGCGCTGGACGAGCTAAGGAGCGCCTCGCTGGACGAGGATCCTGCGGGATTCGCTAAGATCATGGATGATGAAAGGAACTTCTTTGGAGGGTGGTCGTGATGACGAAGAGAAAGGCGGCAATAATCGGTTCGAGCGGAATGATCGGGCAACGATTCGCGCACATGCTGCACGGACATCCGTATTTCGAAGTTGTCGCACACTGCGCCTCGGACAGGTCAGAGGGAAAGCGGCTATCGGACGTGTGGAGACTCGCGGAAACAGAGCTCGGCGACGACCTTGGAGAGCGTATAATCCGGGCAACCGATGCGGGTGACCTAGTTGAAGATGGCGTGGAGGTCGTGTTCAGCGGCCTTCCGTCCGATGTGGCAGGGGGCATAGAGGACGATCTGGCGGACCTGGGCATGGCCGTGTTCTCGAACGCATCGGCCCATAGGACGGACGCGGACACGCCGATACTGATACCGGAGATCAACAACGGGCATCTGAAAGCTCTTGACGCCCAGAAGAAGCGGAGGAGGAGGGGAGGATTCATCGTGACGAACGCCAACTGCTCCGTGACCGGACTAGCTCTGGGGCTGAAGCCCCTTGTAGATTCCTTCGGCTTCGCCGACATCCAGGTCGCAACCTATCAGGCCCTATCCGGAGCGGGATATCCAGGAGTCCCCTCTGTGGACGTCCTGGGCAACATCCTCCCCCACATACCCAAAGAGGAGGAGAAGATGAACAGCGAGGGTAGGAAGATCCTAGGGTCGTACGAGAACGGCGCGTTCGTGGACTCCGCGGTGAATATACTTGCCAGCTGCACAAGGGTGAACGTGCGGGATGGCCACTTGGAAGCGGTGTTCATCAGGAACGAGAATATGCCTGATGCAGAGGAAGTCGCCTCGACGTTAGACAAGTTCGTCTCCAAGCCTCAGGAACTAGGCCTTCCCAGCGCACCCGTCAAACCCATCGTCGTCAGGGTCGAGCCGGACAGACCTCAGCCTCTTCTGGATTCCTTCGCTGGAACCCCGGAGAGGGCGAGAGGCATGGCCGTGACCGTCGGCAGGATACGGGCGGGGGCGGGCAGCCTCAGGTTCTTCCTGCTGGTGCACAACACGATACGCGGAGGCGCCGGAGGCTCTGTCCTTAACGCGGAGCTTGCGCACAGGGAGGGGGTCCTATGAAGAAGAGGATTCCCCCTGGCCCAACGTCTTCCGGGAAGAGCTTCGCAGACATCAGCACAAGGGCACAGAACGGCGACGCGGTGGTCATGACCGCGATGGAGTTCAAGGAGTTCGTAAGGACCAATGGCATCAAGAAGGCGGCTAAGGAAGTCGATATCGTCACGACTGGCACCTTTGGTGCGATGTGCTCCTCAGGGGCGTACTTCAACTTCGGGCATTCCGACCCCCCCATCAAAATGCAGAGGGCATGGCTCGACGGCATCCCCGCATACGCCGGCATGGCGGCTGTTGACGTGTACCTCGGAGCGACCGAGCTGGACGACTCGAACAACATGATGCATGGCGGAGCCCACGTGATAGAGGACTTCGTGAGGGGCAGGGCCGTCAGGCTAAAGGCCACGGCCCACGCGACGGACTGCTATCCGCTGAAGGAGATAGACACCTACGTCAGTCTCAAGACCATCAACCAGGCAGTGCTCATGAACGTGAGGAACTGCTATCAGAATTACGCGGCCGCGTCGAACACGTCAGGACGGACCCTGTACACCTACATGGGCAAGCTACTCCCTGAGCTTGGAAACGCGACCTACTGCAGCTCGGGTGAGCTCTCACCGCTGCTGAACGACCCGCTCTACCGCACCATCGGCATCGGGAGCCGCATATTCCTCGGCGGCGGCGAGGGGTTCGTTATCTGGGAGGGCACCCAGTTCAACACCGGTGTCGAACGCACACCGAACGGCGTGCCTAAGAGGCCGGCGGGGTCAATCGCGGTCCTCGGAGACCTCAAGCAGATGACATCAGAGTTCGTGAAGGGGCTGACGTTCACGAGGTACGGAGCGACCCTAGGGTTGGGCATAGGCGTGCCGATACCAATCCTGGACGAGGACATGGCCAAGGCATGTGCCGTCACGGACAAGGACATTTCCACTGCGATATTCGATTACGCCCAGCAGACGAGAGCACGACCGGTTTTGGCCGAGGTGACATACGCGCAGCTCGGTTCCGGAGAAGTCGATATCAAGGGAAGGCGAGTGCCGACATCCCCACTCTCCAGCATATACAAGGCGAGGAGGATAGCCGAGTTGCTGAAGAAGAGCATCGCGAAGGGGGATTTCGTCGTTACGGAGCCTGTGCAGCGGCTACCGCTCGATAGGTCGTTCAAGCCCCTCGACACGATGAACGATAAGGAGGCGATGGAATGAAGACCAAGCTTGTGTTGAACTTCAACCCAGAGGCGTCCAACCTCCCGATCACACACAACCTGACTGCGAAGTACGGCCTCCTGGTCAACATCCTCCGGGCGGAAATCGACGAGGTTGGCGGGAAGATGGTCATAGAGGTCTCGGGGAAGGCCGAGAGCATCAAGAACGGCATCGACTACCTCAAGGAGGCAGGGGTGGGGGTCCGGCCGATAAAGGAGGGCGTGAGAAGGGACGATGATGCGTGCACCCATTGCGGTGTGTGCATATCCATCTGCCCCACGAAGGCCCTGAGCCTCGACCGCGAGACGCGCAAGGTGATATTCACGGAGGAGAAGTGCGTCGCGTGCGGAGTCTGTATCGACGCATGCCCTCCCCGCGCGATGGAGATACTGATATGAGTGGGTTTGTGAGCTCCAGGTTCGAGATCGGGGAGACCGCGGCGACGATCGCGAGCGACTCGAAACACATCCCGAGGGCGACGGAGGCGATAACCAGGACAAGGGACGAAATCGAGCGCCAAATAGCCAGGGACCCATTCTTCCTGACCACTTTCGAACCGTACGACCGCAGGCGCGCCACCAGCGAGGTCACAAGACGTATGTGCGAGGCGTCGTTCTCAGCACGAGTGGGGCCCATGGCGACCGTGGCGGGCACGATCGCACAGACGGCACTGGAGGCGATGATAGTGGACGGCTGCGATCACGGCTGGGTCGATAACGGCGGGGACGTCGCACTCTCCCTTCGCAAGCCGACAGTGGTCGAGGTCTTCTGCGAACCGGGCTCTAAAAACGCCTTCGGATTCGAGGTCGGCCCCACGGACGGTATCATCGGCATCTGCTCGTCCAGCGGCAGGCTCGGGCACTCGATAAGCCTGGGCAGAGCGGATGTGTCGGTAGCCATCGCGGAGTCCGCGATACTCGCGGACGCGTTCGCGACTTCGATGTGCAACGGCGTCGGGAAACGGGCGGACCTGTCCACCTGTTTCGAACCGCTCGCCAATATAGATGGATTCATCGGCGGGCTCGTGGTGCTGGACGGAGATGTCGCCATGACTGGGCGCGTGCCCAAGATCATCGACCTGGAGCATAACCCGGACAAGGTCACCACTCACAGCAGGATGTCATCTGCTTCGTACACCGGGACCGGTCTGCGGACCCGAGAAGCAGGTCAGGAGGTGAGACCCTGAAGATTATGAAGTTTGGAGGCACATGCCTCGGAACGGAGGACGCACTTCGAAGAGTATCGAGAGTTGTGAAGAGCGAGAAGGAGAAGAAGGTGGTCACGGTCTCGGCAGCGTCCGGAGTCACCGGCTCACTTAAGGAATTCGTGGCTTCACCCAGGCAGGAGAAGGAGATTGACGACCTCCTGCTCAGGCTCAAGCTGAGGCATGTGGATCTTCTGCCCAAGCGCAATGGGGATGCCAGAAAGGAGGCGCTCGAGATGATCGAGAAGAAGATCACGAAGCTCGACAGGCTTCTCTATGGTGTCACCTACACTGAGGAGCTCACGCCTCGGACGTACGACCTCATCCTGAGCGCGGGCGAGAGACTCTCAGCGGTAGTCGTCGCAGCGCGTCTATCGCACGCTGGAATGGACTCCGTCCCGATGGAGACGGACGCCCTTGGGCTGGTGACGAACAACGAGCACTTCAACGCCGTGGCGATCCTAGGGGAGTGCGAGAAGAACCTCGGACCGACCCTGAAAGGTGCCGTGGACAAGGGTTTGATCCCGGTCGTCACGGGCTTCTTCGGCGTAACCAAGAACGGCCACGTCTCGACTTTCGGCAGGAGCGGCACGGACTACACCGCCTCTGTCATCGCACACTCCGTCAAATCCGGACCTGTGGAGATCTGGAAGGAGGTCGACGGGTTCATGAGCGCCGACCCCAGGATGGTGAAGAAGGCCTTTGTGATCGACCGGCTCTCGTACGAGGAGGCTGCTGAGCTGGCGTATTTCGGCGCTCAGGTGCTCCATCCGCGAGCGGTGCAACCTGCGAGACTGCGTGGAATAAACGTCGTCATCAAGAACCTGTACGACGCGAAATCCCCCGGCACGATCATCGGCAACAGCAGGGCCACGAGGAAGGACGTGATCAAGAGCGTCTCGAGCGTCCCCAAGGTGGCGACTTTGAAGGTGTACGACACAGGGGCAGGATACAAATCCGGATTTCTCTCGGACATAACGACCTGCCTCGCCAAGGAGGGGGTCAACCTGTTCTCGGCCACGACCTCCCAGACTTGCGCCGCCGTGATAATCGATGATGAGGACATCTACGCGGCCAACAGGGCGGTCAAATCGCTCATGGGGGGCATAGGAGAGAGCTATGAGATCGAGACCGGGAAGGCCCTCGTCTGTACCGTCGGGGAGGGGCTCGGAAGCACGAAGGGAGTCGCCGCGAGGGTGTTCAAGGCCGTCGCGTCCAAGAATGTCAACGTCGAGCTGATATCAGCAGGTGCTTCCACGGTCGCGTACCATTTCACCGTCGGCCAGAAGGACCTGAAGAGTACCGTGGTCGAGATCCATAAGGAGTTCTTCGGGTACGCGTAGACATACGCCGAGAAGGGAACGGACTTGCCGCACGCCCGGGCTCAGAGGAGCTCTACGAACGTGGAGTTCATGGCCGAGCAGCGGGCGTAGCGCTGCACGAAGTCCGTCGCCAGCACGTTCACGCTGGAACCACCCGAGAGTTTGGGCCACAGTGCGGAGTATGAGAGCAGCACTCCGTCCGGGACAGCGTCCGACATCTCTACCTTCGCATGCGTCTCACCGAATGCGTTCCTCAGGGTCACCGTCGTCCCAGGATCGAACCGTTCGTTCTTCATGTCCTTCGGGGAAATGTAGACCACGGGCTCCATCTCAGGGTGTCTGTTGTGAAACATTGACCGAGACAGGAGATTGTGCACAGGGGTGATCAATTGGTAGGGAAGCTCACCTTTGACCTCGACATGCGTAGGCAATCCTCCGAGGCCCTCCGCCTCGGCCGATGCCGAGTAAAGCTCGATCTTCTTCGTCGGGGTCTGATAGACGTTCCGGTTGGGCGCTTTGATCTTGAGGAAGCCTTTCTTCTTGAACGACTCGTAACTGCCCTCTACCTGCTTGCTCTTCGAGATCAACGTCTCGGCGATCTTCTCGTCCTCTTCGAAGAGCTCCCTCGCCGTGAGCTTCATCTCCGAGGCGAGCGCACGGAACAGGTCGGAGTTGCACCTGCAATCACCTAGCGGCTCGATCGCCTTCTCGTTGAGGCCCAGGTATTGATGGAAGTAGGAATCGTTTATGTCGAAGTGCTCGAAGCCGGTCGTAGCTGGCAGTACAATATCGGCGCAATCAGCGGTGTCTGTCATGAATAGGTCGTGCACGACGACGAACACATCATCGCGCATGAATCCCTTTCTCACGAGCGCCTGGTTGGGCAGCGTGGCGAGAGGATTGGTGTTGTAGACGAACAATAGCTTCACCTTGCCGGACTCCAACGTCCTCCCGAAGTCCGTCATTCCGTAGTGCTCTTTCATCCTCGAGGTCAGCCGCGTTCCATCAAGGTAGTCGGCATCATACCAATCCAAGTCTGTGGAGTAGAAGAACCCCCTCTTCTCGCCGATCAGCGCGGGCAGGGCGCTTATCGCCCGTATCATGTCTCCGCCGTTCCTGTTGCGCTGCATTCCGTAGCCCATCATGATGCAGTTCGGGCGCATCGAGACGTAGTCCCCTATGAAGTCCTCGATATCCCTTATCCTCAAGCCGGTGGTGCCCGAGATACTCCTCATGTCGAATTTCTTCGCAATCTCTGCCAGCCTGTCGAATCCGGTCGTGTTGAGCTTGAGGAACTCCTCGTTGTGAAGCCTGTTCTCGACGAGGTGGTTGATGCATCCGAGGGCGAGTACCGCATCCGTGGTCGGTCGTATCTGGAGATGTGTCCCCAACCCGGCCGTCTCACTCTTGATCGGGTCGATGACATATATCTTGGCCCCTGCCTTTCTAGCCCTCCTGAGCATCTGATATCCGTGAGGGCTCGACCATGCAGGATTCATTCCCCAGACGATGATCAACCTGCACTTCTCTATCTCATCCGGGAGCATACCGAGGCACGAGCCGTACATGACATCCAAGGCTTTCGCGCCAGCGCAGGAGCATATCGTGTTATCGACCTTACCCGCCCCGATCGCGTTGAAGAATCGGCTCGGGAAGCGACGCTGTATCAAACCCATGTTCCCTGTGGATCCGTACTGAACGACCGAACCTGTTCCGAACTCGGACGACCTGCTCTTAATCTCGTTGGCCACGGTCCTAAGGGCCTCCGCCCAGGATACCCTCTCGAACTCTCCTTCGCCCTTCTTCCCAACACGCCTCAACGGATGCAGGACTCTCTCCTTGGAGTAGACATGACTGCTGATAGGATCCTTCATCTTCGGGCAGAGCATCTTCTTCGTGAAAGGGTGTTTGGCGTTCGGTTCGATGGAATGGAGCTTGCCCAACCGAACGCGGGTGACCATCGAACAAGAATCGTAGCAGTCCCTAGGACAGGTATTGAAGATGTACATGATGGGTCCTCGAAGCAGCGGGTGGAGTCGCTCCAGCGTATACAGGTTCGTACTTGAATTTATATCTTGGCCGGCCAGAGGCGCTAACAGACAACCTCATCGTTGGCCACGGCAATCGGTGGTGGGCCGTAAGACTACGACCGAGGATGGGACCAACGATCCGACATGAACAGTTCGGATTGCGCCTTCCTATCCTGCGCGGAGGGATTCTGCTCAGGGTACCCCAGCGTCATGCAAATCGGGACATCCCTGTCCAACGGTATGTCCAGGACACCCTTCAGGCCGTCTGGGTCGAAATCGCCAATCCAACATGTGCCCAATCCGAGTTCCACCGCTCGTAGAGAGAGATGGTCGAGGGCTATGGTTATATCGATCGGAGAGAGCGACGCTCCAGGCACCGCAACGCCAGCAAGGAACGCCGAGCACTCGCCCACGAACCTCTGGTTGCCGGTCACAGGCACCAGTTTCCTAAGCAGACCCTTGTCCGTGACGACCACGATGTTCCAGTCCTGGCTGTTGTTCGCTGATGGCGAGAGCCGCGCCGAATCGAGCAGCTGTTCCAGGACGTCTGGCGGAATCTCTTTCTGCTCGTACTTCCTGATGCTCCTTCTCGCTCCTATCGCCTCAATAACGTCCATGCAACCAACTCCTACTTCACCAACTCGCCTATCGTCCTGTACTCTCCCCAGTACAGCATCATGTCACGCTTGTGGTAGTCTTCGCGCCGTCTAGCCGCCACGATCTCTCCAACGAACCATGTATGATCCCCGGTCTCAACCTCAGTGGTTTTAACACACTCGATGTTGACCGGACACTCCGCTATCAACGGTGCGGACACCTTCTCGGCCCGTTCCCTAGTCAGACCAGCAGCCTCGAACTTGTCGACCTTCCGCCCGGTCTTTGAGCCACATATCTTGACTTCACGAAGCATCGACTTGTCAGGAATATTGATTGCGAAATCCTTGCCCGCGCGGAACAGGCCATAGCTGAACCGCTCCGGAGCGATTCCCACTCCTATCAACGGAGGGGAGAACGAGAACAGGTGGCACAGCGCTAGGGTAATGATGTTGTCCTTCTCGCCGCCGACTGTGCCGAGCACAACGGGGAACCCAGAGAACTCATCCTGCGCATCGGATGGTGACAGCTCATTCTTCATCATATACTCTCCAGTGATGGGCTACCTCACTCCCCAAGGAGCTTTCTGTAGTCCTCGGCGGACATCAGCGACTCAAGGCCTGAGATGTCTGCCATCTCGATTACCGCTATCCATCCACCGCCGTAGGGAT
>JAEHCN010000088.1 GCA_020696395.1 Thermoplasmata archaeon
CATCGCAGACAACGAGAGCCCCGAGTTCTCCCCTGACGGCAGGAGAATCGCGTTCATATCCACTCGCAAGGACGATATGGAGAACCTCTACATGGTGGGCTCTGAGGGAGGGGAACACATGCGTCTCACGAATGAGGAGCTGCCCGTCAGAGATTTCGCATGGTCCCCCGATGGACGCACAATAGCCTACGGGACGGGCATAAGCGACGGAGATTACATTTCGACCGTGAACACGTTGAACGGCAAGACGAAGCGCATACTGTCTAAGAAGGGCGTCGACTACGGCATCTGGGGTTATGGCGCCAAACCCATGCAATGGTCAGCCGACGGGTCGAAGCTACTCTTCGTTTCCAACGAACACGATTCGAACGACATTGGGTTGCTGGACATTTCGACCCGGAGACAGCGCTGGTTGGTGCGTTCATCCAACGACAAGTACAGCCCGCAATGGTCCCCTGATGGGGGGAGACTCGCCTATCTGGAGGTCCAGGAGCCAAATGTGGTCATCAAGGTCAAGGAGAAAGGCAAGACTTTCACCATCTCACAGAAGACCGGCGCCTCGAGAAGTCACCACTGGCTGCCTGATGGCTCGGGCATGGTTTATGTCAACGGATCGTCGACGAGACCGGAGGAGATGTTTATCGTCAGGAGAGGCCGCCCAAAACGCCTGACGAGATTCCAGAGCGTCGATCTCCCAACACACGCGTTCGCGCAACCCAGGCGCGTGAATTATCAATCATTTGACGGAAGGCGGATATCGGCGATGCTGTTCGTCCCGAAAGGCGGTCCGACTGGACGTGGGGTCGTTATTCCTCATGGAGGGCCGGAGATGCAGTCGCTAAACCTCTGGGACCAAGTGGTCCAGATGTTTGTCCTCAAGGGGTTCTCGGTGATTTTGCCCAACTACCGCGGATCCACTGGATACGGCCGCGAATTCCTGCACCTGCACAACAAAGACCTGGGGGGAGGAGACCTCAAAGACGTCATATACGGCGGAAAATACCTTGTGAGGATGGGGTTCGCTGATAAGGACCGGTTGGGATTTTGGGGAGCTAGCTATGGCGGATATCTATGCATGCTAGCGTTGACGAAGGCTCCGGAGATGTGGGCTGCTGGGGTGTCGATTGTCGGCTACTTCGACTGCGTCACAGAGTTCGAAAGCGAGAGAGGGTATCTCAAAGCGTACGACCTGAGCAAGATGGGAGACCCGAGGGACAATCCTGAGCTGTACTGGGACCGATCGCCGATTCACTTCCTTGAAAACCTCAGAGCGCCGATTCTTCTGACCGCGTCCGCGCGCGATGTCAGGTGCCCACCCACAGAGACCAGGGAGGTCGTGAGAAGGCTCAAGAAGATGGGGAAGGAATACGAGTATCACGAGTACAAGGATGAGGGACACTGGCCTCGCAAGCGGAAGAACCTGAAAGACCTGTACGAACGATCGGTCGGGTTCCTCGACAAACGCATAGCGAAGTGATCATCCACCGGAACGGGAGTAGTACGGCTTCGCCAGATCCTCGAAGACCGACAAAGCAGCCGCGGCACCTCCATGGACCGCAGCGACAATCTGCCTGATGCCTCCTGCTACGTCACCGGCCGCGTAGACATATGGAACATTGGTCCTGAACGACATATCGACGGTGACGAACCCACCAGGATCCATCTTGACACCAAGCTCGGCCGCAAGCTGGCTGCTCGGCACTTCGCCAACAGCCACGAAGACGCCGCTCACCGGTTTCGTGTCTACGGCGCCGGTCTTCACGTTCCTGAGCCTGACGGCGGTCACTTCGTTCTCACCGATGATCTCTTCCACAACCGAGTCCCAAAGAACCTCCACGCTCCTGTCTGAAACGCTGTCCTGCAGATGCTTGTCGGCCCTGAACGCATCCCTTCGGTGCGCGATAGTAACGTCGCATCCTATGGAATGGAGGTGGAGTGCGTCCGTTAGAGCCGTGTTTCCACCGCCAACGACCACGACCTTCTTCTTCTTGAAGAAGAATCCGTCGCATGTGGCACAATAGCTCACGCCGCGCCCAGACAGTCTCTCCTCCCCATCCACATCAAGCTTGCGATGGAATGAACCCGTGGCAAGAATGACTGCTCTCGACGAGTGCCTGCCGTTGGTCGTAGTGAACTCGAATCGCTCGCCAGACCTGACGAGACGCGTGACCTCCTCTCCTTCGCGGATGTCCACGTACGTCCTTGCGTGTTCGGCCATGACCTCCATAAGCTTCATTCCCTCGATTTCAGGGAAGCCGGGGTAGTTCTCGACCCTCGGACTCGTCAGAACCTGGCCACCTGGCACGCCCTTCTCAAAAATGATGCACGACATCCCTGCCCGACGCGCGTATATGCCGGCAGAGAGACCCGCTGGGCCGGCACCTATTATCACGACGTCGTAGTCGGTCTGGGACCCAGTCTCAACCTGAGTGCCAGAATCGTCTGTTACAGACATCACGGAAGGAAATCGGCTGAGGCTTTATAAACAATTAACCATCGACAAATCCGTCTCTTCCCCGCGCCCAATATCATGAAATACTCTCAAGGTCCATAGCGAGGGCTGAGCGTCTGAGTCAGTCGCGGAGTCGCCAAGACGGCGAGACGGATGGGGTGCATTAGCAGATGGACCAAGGGACGATCGCAGCATTCCTGGCTATAGGTTCGATAATTTTCATCGGATTCTTCGGCAATTCGATATTCAACAAGTTCAGAATACCCGACGTTCTCATACTCGTGCTCCTCGGAATGATCATCGGACCCGACCTGCTAGGCACGCGCTTCGGGCTTGTGACGACCGAGGTATTGGTCAGCATAAACCAGTTCAAGGACATCTTCCTGTCAGCCGCCCTCGTGATCATACTCTTCGACGGCGGACTCTCGCTGGATATTCGCAGCGTGGTGGAGTCCATGAAGTTCTCCGTGTTCCTAGCTGTGGTGAACTTCATCCTCTTGGCCGCTGCAGTCTCGATATCACTTCATTACATCATGGGAATAGACTTCCTGGTGGCACTCACGCTGGGGTCGATCGTGGGAGGGACTACTGGAGCCGTCGTCATACCGATAGCTCGCAAGATGCGGATTGCGGAGAGGACGAAGACAATGTTGATCATGGAAAGCGTGATGACGGACGTCCTCGTCATCGTTGCGACCCTGAGCCTTATCTCCGTCATCAAGTTGGATGAGTTCAGCATCTGGACAGTCATATACGAGCTCTCGGTGAAGTTCCTTGTGGGAGGGGGCGTCGGGTTCGCGGCAGGCGTAGCATGGCTGTTCGTACTGGAGAAGCTGCGCAACCAGCCGCTATCCTACATGGTCACGATTGCCGCGCTGTTCATAGTGGCGGGCCTCGTCGAGCTTGGCCCTGTGGGTAGCTCGGGGGCTGTAGCCGCTCTCGCCTTCGGCCTCGCGATGGGGAACCGCAAATTCATCAAAAGGCGGCTCACATCTCTGTCGCTGACGGCTCTAACGGACGAGCACATCCACTACTTCCACACGGAGATCACTTTCTTCGTCAGAACCTTCTTCTTCGTGTATCTCGGCCTGGCATTCGGATTCGGCACCTTCACAGCCGAGCATCTGGTGATTGGCATCTTCATCATAAGTCTGACCGTTGTAGCCCGGAGGTTCACGGCGAATCTCACATGCAGGTGGGGAGACCTTGAGTGCGCGGAGAAGAAGGCCGTGTTCGCTATGATGCCGAGGGGGCTCGCGGCGGCAGTCCTAGCCACCCTGCCGGCCGTCCAGCTGGTAGGTCTTGATGTATGGACCGATGACCTATCGAGTCTCTTCCTCAACACGACCCTCGTCGTGATTCTCGGAACGACCCTTCTCGCCACGATCTTCAGTTTCCTCGCGGAGAGGGACATCGACCAGAAACAGAGGGAGGATCTGAGGACGAGGCTGATGGACGATGTCAATCAGACGGACCTCAAGCCAGATTATTGATGACGGTGTCGGCGAACCCACTCGTACTGACCGAGTCTTGTCGTCCCGAGCGTCTCGCCAGATCCTCAGTCATGACGCCATGGGACAGCGTCCTCGCCACCGCGTCTTCCACCATCCTCGATGCAGTGATCAAGCCGAGATGTTCGAGCATCATCGCCCCTGAAAGGATCAAGGCGGTCGGATTGGCGGTGTTCCTCCCGGCGTACTTCGGGGCCGTGCCATGAACGGGTTCGAACACTGCGACCCTATCGCCGATGTTGGCGCCTGGAGCGACACCCAACCCCCCGACCTGGGCCGCGCACGCGTCGGCCAGGTAATCGCCGTTCAAGTTCGGCGTCACGAGAACGGAGTACTCGTCTGGGCGAGTTAGAACCTGCTGAAACATGTTGTCGGCGATCCTG
The DNA here is from genome assembly GCA_020696395.1 of Thermoplasmata archaeon. Taxonomy (GTDB): domain Archaea; phylum Thermoplasmatota; class Thermoplasmata; order UBA10834; family UBA10834; genus UBA10834. Next base: position 4,347 of record JAEHCN010000088.1, read on the forward strand.
TCATTCACCAATATCTTGCCTGACGAAGACGCCTCTTCCTTGCTGGCGCTATCTTCGAACATGACATGCTCTGAGAACTCATCTCTAGCGAGCTCGTACGCCCACTCCTTGAAGGCGCCCTCGGTGTACTTCATGATGTTACCCTTGTGGACGATGGTGACAACTGGTTTGCCCTTGCGGACGGCGAACTTCAGAGCCGCGCGGGCAATCCGCTTCGTCGCCGTTTCGGATATCGGCTTAAGGCCTATCCCACAATCAGCCGAGAGATCCACACCCAGTTCGGAACGCAGGTACTCCATCATCCCAAGGGCCTCATCCGAGCCGCGCTTCCACTCAATCCCTTTGTAGACGTCCTCCGTGTTCTCCCTGAATATCACGACATCTAGTCTCTCAGGGGACTTGACCGGGCTAGGGACGCCAGGGAAGTATCGAACGGGTCTAACCGATGCGTAAAGGTCGAGGGACTGCCTCAGCTGGACGTTCAGGCTACGTATCCCACCGCCTACCGGAGTCGTTAGAGGACCTTTGATCGCCAACCCTTTCTCCGATATCTCTCTCAACGTATCGTCTGGGAGCCACGAGCCCGTCGTTTTGTATGCCTTCTCGCCTGCCAGAACCTCGTGCCACCTGATCTCGACCGCGCCGACCGTTGCCTTCTCAAGCGAGTGATCGAGGATTCTCCTCGTGGCCGCCATTATCTCAGGCCCGACCCCATCCCCGGGGATGAACGGCACGACTATCGGCTCCGGTTCGGACCGAGTCGATCCGTTCTCTTCAGTCAAATGAGAAACCCCCGTGCTTTCTCAGGTGGGGAATCAGGCCGCCGTCGTTGAGGAGAATTCGCATCGTCTTCGGCAAGTGTGAGAACGTCGCTTCTCGCCCGGACGTCTCACTCGAGACCCGCCCTTTCTCCAGGTCTATCAGCATCATCTCGCCATCCGCGATCCAGTCCGTGTCACACTCTATGACTGGCAGGCCGACATTGAACGAGTTCCTGTAGAATATTCGAGCATACGACTTCGCCAGGACCGCGGAGACACCGGCCGCCTTAAGCGCCCTGGGAGCCTGTTCGCGGCTGGACCCGCATCCGAAGTTCCTGCCGCCGACGATCATATCTCCAGGTTTGACCTTGGATGCGAAATCAGGGGCGATATCCTCCATAACGTGCTTGGCGAGTTCGTTCATGTCATCGATCTTGAATTTGTATCTTCCGGATATGATATAGTCTGTGTTGATGTCGTCGTTCGGCTCGAACCGGTGAGCATGCCCTCGGAGAATATTGTCCACCATCTCATACCTCCCTCGGATCTGTTATTCTTCCATTCAGCGCGGATGCAGCGGCTGTTTCAGGAGATGCCAGGTAGATATCCACATCGTTGTTGTTGCCCATCCTGCCGCTGAAGTTTCTGTTCGCCGTCGAAAGGACTTTCTCGCCATCGGACGGCACACCTGCGTGCGTTCCGACACATGGGCCACATCCAGGAGACACGAACACGGCTCCGGCTGCGAGCAACTGGCTGGCTATTCCGGCCTCTA
>JAEHCN010000029.1 GCA_020696395.1 Thermoplasmata archaeon
TGCTCTTCACATTCCCGAGGTTCTCAACGTGGAAGGATAGCATGGCTGTTTCCCCAGGGGATAGTGCCCCTTCGATGCCGTCGCCGAGTGTCATCTCGAAAGAATGGTCGATCTCCGTTATCCACATCGGTACGGGGACGAACGCCAGAATGAGTATGACGAAGGCGAATATTCCCAACGCTTTCCTCTTGGAGTCGAGTTTGTTAATGTCGTTCAGGGGTGGCGGATGCCTGCTTCCGAGGAGGAGGATAAGGATGGCGAGGATAACCCAAGCGAGGAAGAAGTAGGACAGTCCTATCAGCACGATGATTGTGGCCCAGCTGACGTACTTGGCATATTTGCCGAGGACAGCTCTCGAGATGTGCCCTCCGTCGAGTTGCCCTGCAGGTAAGAGGTTTATCGCGGTCACCCAGAACCCGACCCAGGCAGCGAACGCTGTCGGGTGGAGCAGGTAATCGCCTTCGATGGGCACTAATTGCTCGATACCGATATAGATGAGAGGAAAGGCGATACTCAGAGTGTCTCCCGGCTCGAGGTCGTCAGGGACGACCTTGGCCTCCATGTTAGTCAACATCAGACCTGCGACGCCGACCATTATGGCGACTAGAAAGCCTACTATTGGACCGGCCACACCTATCTCGAGCAGGGTCTTCCTGCTGGGTATCGGGTCCCTGAGGGAGATGAATGCGCCAAAAGTCCCGAACGGAGGTATCGACGGGATGAAGAACGGCAGCGACGCTGCCAGTTTTCTCCTTCTCGCCGCGTAGAAGTGAGCAAGTTCGTGTGCCCCCAGAATCGCCAACAACGGCAGGGTGAATACAAGGACGCTCATCGCGATATTTGAAGGGGAGTAGACTTCGTCGCCTGGGACTTCTGCGTAGGACCCCCAGTAGAGAATGCCCGCGAAAGTCACCGTGAAGAGTGTTATCATGAGCATTGCGAGGTTCACGTACACGCTCCTGTGTCTCGCTGAAGGCTTCTTGCCAACGACCAAAACGTGCTCCCCTTTCACGTAGGTGATCATCGGGATGTATCCCTGCGGGACCATCTCCTCTCTGAGCCTCTCGAACGACTCCTCGAGCGAGTCTTCGTCTATCCTGCAGTAGAACTCGACCACGTCGTGGTTGACTCGGACGTCATAGACCGGGAAGTGCCGCGCGACGAGACCCTTCACGTGCTCGATCTCTCTAGCGGCATCTGGGGGCATCGGATTCTGCATTCCAGGACGGACGAACAGGGCATTCCTACATAATGTTTTTCATATGGGCTCCGCTCAAAACCCTTATATCCGTACAGGATGTGCCAGAGTCGATGGCATCCAGGAGAGGGTCTGGCGTTGTCGTGGGACTCGCGTCGATGATGCGTCTTGGCAACTGTGCTATGGGAGCCGCCGGGGTCCTGCTCGCCGCTGTGATATGCGTCGGGTCCGAGGGGGTGTGGGACTATCTGACAGAGATAATCCTCTCGATGCTCGTCGTCGTTGCCTTCACCGGGGCAGGCAATTCCCTGAACGACTACTTCGACCGCGAGGTGGACAGAGTCGCACATCCATCGAGACCGATTCCTCGTGGTTTGATATCGCCCTCAGTCGCGGTAGCTATGTCGTCGATTCTGTTCGTCCTCTCTGCAGCCGTAGGGCTCGTCATCGGCTTGCCCTCGTTCATCATCGTCGTGGTTTCCGTCGGGGTCATGCTGGCCTACGAGGTGTTCCTCAAATCCGAGGGTCTTATAGGCAACCTGGCGATAAGCTGGCTAACGGGAGCCTTGTTCCTCTTCGGCGGCGCGTCCGTCGACCGCCTAGACCTGGCATGGATACTGGCGCTGCTTGCGTTCCTTGCGACCCTCGGAAGGGAGGTTGTCAAGGATGTCCAGGACCTGGAAGGGGACGAAGGTGCTCGGACAACGCTTCCGATGAGGATGGGCGTTAGGAACGCAGGAATCGTCGCATCACTGTCTCTGATCGGGGCAGTAGCCCTCAGCCCAGCGCCCTACCTGCTCTCGCTCGTGTCTGACCTGTACATCCCGTTTGTGGTGATCGCCGATGGAATCTTTATATATAGTTCTCTGATACACTTCGAAGACCCTGAGAGAGGGCAGAAGGTGATCAAGCTGGCCATGCTCACCGCTTTGGTGGCGTTCCTGTTCGGAGGGATTCTCTGAGGGTTAAGGATTTCATCGATCAGACCCTGCGTGCGCGTAAGATGCACATGACCCTGGTGGACCCTGCGAAACAGTCTGTCGATGTGGCGGGGGAGATTGCGTCGAAAGCGCAGGCTGCGGAGTCTGACGCAATCATGGTTGGCGGCTCCACTGGGATAACACAGGAGAATCTCGACCAGACCGTCGACGAGATGAAGGCCAGATGCAGCCTCCCGGTTATACACTTCCCCTCAGGGGCGAATGCCATCGCACTGAGGTGCGATGCGATATACTTCATGAGTATGCTCAACTCGAGGAACCCGAGGAACATCACGGGGGAGCACTCGCGGGGAGCGCCCGTCATAAGGAGATTGGGTCTTGAGACGCTCTCCATGGGATACATCGTCGTCGAGCCTGGCATGAAAGTCGGAGAGGTCGGCGAGGCTGACGTTGTGAGGCGAGACGACACCGAGAGAGCGCTTGGGTACGCCCTCGCGGCGGAGTATCTCGGCATGTCGATGGTGTATCTGGAAGCCGGTTCCGGCGCGCCATCACCCGTCCCTTCCGCGATGATAAGTGCCGTGAAGGGCATCATCGGAGTGCCGCTGATCGTCGGAGGAGGCATCACCGATCCTGACAGGGCACGAGACGCGGCGACGGCTGGGGCTGACATCATAGTCACCGGGACTCTCGTGGAAGACGGCGATTTCGAGGAATCGCTCAGGGCGCTGGTCCAGGCTGTGCGTGATTCGAAGTGAGGATCACGAACGAGAACGGTATAATGTTTTTACCTGGATGCCCGGATATCGTGGAACGATTGAGATGACCGGTTTGGAGCATATAGGGAAGATCGAGAAGGACGATATGTGTCCTGAGTGTGCGAAACACAGGAGGCACGTGAAGCTCGTAGAGGTAGAGGGCAAGGTCATGAAGTGCCCCGCCTGTCAATACTCCTATCTCGTCAGGAGATGACCGCCCGCCCTGAGACCCTCGGCTGTTGTACTCTGGCCGATAGACCCGATATCGACGTGTTCGTATGGATGATTGGCCAGTTCTCCGCTGACGGGCCACATACTGGCTGAGTCTCTGGTTCGTGACTGCGTAACGGATCGACCTAGACACAAGATTAATAGGTTTGCTGAGCCCTTGATTGCGCGAGGACAATGGCTTCCCCCTCCGAAGCCAGCTCTCCCGAGCTGGGCAGTAAATCACAATCCACAAGAATGCTTCTGATCGATGACGACGAAGATTTCGTGGAACTTGCCGTCCGATTCCTCAGAGAAGGGTGCATCGACGCGGTAGATGGCGTGAATTCTGGTAAAGAGGCCCTTGCCCGTTTGGAGGAGAACGAGTACGACGTGATCATGTGCGATTACCGGATGCCAGAGATGGACGGGATCGAGCTGTTGAAGGAGATTCGGTCCCGGGGCGTACATGTTCCGTTTGTTATGATGACTGGTGTGGGTATGGACGATGCCGTTGTCGAAGCGTTCGGTGCAGGAGCTGACCTCCACGTGGAGAAGAGCGGGGATATGAGAGCACAATTCGCAGAGTTGTCAGAGCTCCTCCAGAACTTGGCCCGTCGCAACCGAGCTGAACGTCAACTAAAGGGAGAGCGAGACCTCTACAAGCTCATCCTCGACAAGAACATGATTGGCATCCTCGTCTTGGATGCTGAAGGCAAAGTCGCCATATGGAACGATGGGGTCGCCAAGTTGACTGGTATAGGAAGCGAAGATGCGATGGGTCTCCCCTTCTCCCCGGAATCAATCCACCTCCTGTCAGAGATCGTTGAGCGTGACAAAGTGGAGGAGATGCTCAAGGGTCGTGTCAGTTCGCTTAACCAGATGCCCTATCTGGACAGGGAATCGGGGAAGACGAGGCACTTCGAGGTAAGCTATTTCCCTGTGCTTGATGAAGAGGGGCAGACGAACGCGAGCATGATATTTGTCCTTGATTCGACGGGGCGCGTTCTCACCAAGACGGCCCTTGAGAGCAGCGAGAAGAAGTATAAGCAGCTGGTGGAGCTGGTGGACGAGGGCATATGGGCCGCCGACAAGGATGGCAAGGTATCTTTCGCCAACCCGAAGATGGCACAGATGATGGCGTGTTCCGCCAGTGAGATGATCGGAAGACCGTTCACGGAGTTCGTCGCTGATGATGGACGGGATGTCGCCAACGAAGTTTTGAAGCTCTGCGGAAGCGGAAGTGATGTGGAGATCGATTACGAGTTCAGCAACAGGATCGGAAAACGGAAGTTCGTGAGCTTCAAAGCGTCCTCCATAAGGGGAGTGGACGGGGAGCATGAGGGGACTGTATGCGTCTTCGTAGACCTTTCATCTAGAAAATTGGTCGAGGAGGCCCTTTCCGAGGCTCTGAGGAGTCGAGAGGCGTTCGAGAAGATAGTCAACGCCAGCCCAGTCGTTGTTTTTCAGGTGGATCCGATGCCCCCATGGAACGTCGAATTCGTCTCCGACAACGTCACGCAGTTCGGCTACACGCCAGACGAGTTCAGCTCAGGTAGTGTTACGTTCGCCGATGTGATTCACCCTGATGCCGTGGAGGAAGTGCTGGAAGAGATCGAGAAACACATCCTCGCTGGAGATAATCTGTTTCACAGGGGATATCGGGGATTGACGAAGAGCGGAGAGACCGTGTTCATCGATGCCTATGTCTATATCCTTCGTGACTCCGAGGGAAAAGTCACGAAGCTTCAGGGTGTAATCATCGATGATACGGAGAGCAGGATGAACGCTCTGGAGGTCGAGCGGCTCGCATCGATAGTCGATTCTTCCACGGACGCCATAATAAGCAAGAGCACTGACGGTACGATACTCACATGGAATCCCGCTGCAGAGTCCATGTACGGCTATTCTGCCGATGAGACCGTGGGAAGCCCCATCTCCATGCTGATACCACCCGACCATCTGGACGAGTACCACATGGCGTTCAAGCAGGTCAAGAGGGGAATCCGCAGACGACCGTTCGAGACAGTCAGACGGAGGAAGGACGGCTCGTTGGTGGATGTCTTGATGACGATCTCCCCCTTGAAGGACCCTTCCGGAAGGATCGTCGGCGTTTCTGCCATCGAAAGCGACATAACGGAGCGTAAGAAAGCGAAAGAAGCGCTCGATTTGGCAAACGAGAAGTTGAACCTGATGGGGTCCATAACAAGACACGATGTCATCAACCAGATAGGAATCCTCTCTGGATATCTCTCGCTGGCGGAGGACGACAGCGACGACCGAGTCAGGGTTGAGCACCTAGAGGCGGCGAAAAAGGCCTGCAAGACCATTACAGAACAACTACAGTTCGCCGGCAGCTATCAGAAGGCTGGCACGAAGGACCCAGAGTGGACGAGGACCAGACTCGAACTCGCAGGCGCGGTCTCCGTGACCGACATGGGGGACATTCAGGTCAAGGAGACGTTGGGTGACCTCGAGGTGTTGGCCGATCCTATGTTCGAGTCGGTCTTCGTGAACCTGCTGATCAACACCCGAAGGCACGGGCAGAAGGCGACTCAGGTCGTCGTGGGGTTCGAACCAAGGGATGACGCAATTGCGATCATGTACTCGGACGATGGCGTAGGCATCCCTGCAGACGCGAAGGAGAAGATATTCCAGCGCGGGTACGGTGATGATAGTGGCCTTGGCCTGTTCCTCGTCCAGGAGGTTCTCGACATCACTGATATAGGCATAAAGGAAATCGGGACGCCCGGAGAGGGGGCGGTGTTCGAGATACTCGTCCCGAGCGGGAAGCATAGGAAGGCCTCCGAGTAAGGCGGAGATTAGGGGTGAACTCTGCCATGATGCGTCCCATCAGTTCTGCCTCAGAGTCTGTTCGGAATCAGCATGGATTCGAGTGCATAACTATGTGCGGGAGAGGGGATTTGAACCCCCGGACTCCTGCGAGACAGGATTTCCTATCCGATGCGCTCGGACCTTAAGTCCTGCGCTTTTGTCCTGGCTTAGCTACTCCCGCGAAGCCGGTAATCCACCCTGCCCTGCTTAAACTCTTCCCGGGGGAGTGTCAGAAGAACCCTCTCAGAACATCGTCGAGGCTCGGCTCGCCTCTGACCTGGAGGTCGTATCTCACCCTGACTATGGGCTTGTTCACATTCCTCAGTATCCTCTTCAGGTCTATCGGAGTGCCGGAAACGACAACGTCACAGTCCGATGCGTTTATTGTCTTCTCGAGCTCCTCAACCTGTTTGTCTCCGTAGCCCATAGCCGGCAGCACCTTCTCCAGATGAGGGTATTTCTCGAAGGTCGCCTTTATCGATCCGACCGCGAAAGGCCTGGGGTCGATGATGGCCGTCGCACCAGCATTCTTCGCAGCTATCATGCCCGCTCCAAAGGTCATCTCGCCGTGCGTCACCGTCGGTCCATCTTCGATCACAAGGACTCGCATGTCCTTGATCGTCTCTGGGTTTTCGACCGTGACCGGAGACGCTGCTGTTATGACTTTGGCCTTCGGATTGAGTTCAGCGATGACAGCTCTCACGGCTTCCACACCCTTCGGGTCAGCTGTGTCGACCTTGTTGATGATGACGACGTCCGCCATCCGCATGTTAGTCTCCCCGGGATGGTAGAGCTTCCCATGACCTGCCCTGTGTGGGTCGGCGACGACTATGTGCAGGTCCGGAGTGTAGAACGGCGTATCGTTGTTGCCTCCGTCCCAGAGGATGACATCAGCCTCCTGCTCCGCCTGCCTGAGTATCTTCTCGTAGTCTACACCGGCATAGACGACCATCCCCATGTCTATGTGTGGCTCGTACTCCTCGCGCTCCTCGATCGTGCACGCGTGTGTATCCAGGTCGTCATATGCGGCGAATCTCTGGACCGCTTGCTTCTCGAGGTCACCATACGGCATCGGGTGCCTGATCGCCACGACTCTCTTCCCCTTGCTGATCAAAGCAGAAGCGACCGCCCGCGTTGTCTGCGATTTTCCTGAGCCAGTTCTCACAGCGCACACCGCGATCACCGGGACCTGCGCCTTCAGGGAAGTCTGGTTCGCCCCCATGAGCCGGAAGTCCGCGCCGCAGGCGTTCACGAGCGAGGCCTTGTGCATGACCTCTGTGTGAGGTATGTCCGAGTAAGCGAATACCACCTGTTCGACGCCTTGCTCGCTTATGAGCCCCGACAGGTCCGACTCCGGATGGATGTCGATGCCTTTGGGATAGAGTTTTCCTGCCAAGCCCACAGGGTACTTTCGTCCATCGATGTTCGGTATCTGCGTGGCGGTGAACGCCACTACCTCGTAGTTGGCGTTGTCGCGGAAGTAGACGTTGAAATTGTGGAAGTCTCTACCCGCGGCCCCCATGATGATGACTTTCGTTCGCATGCCCTCTCACCTGGCCCGCTGTAGCCATTGCTGTCTTATATTCTTTGCCGAGTGACTGAGGTCGAAATCTCATGCTGGACGGACCGTGTCTGGCTGGTCAGCACGCCACAGGCTGCGTGGAAAGGTTTTCGTAAGCGTACGGCCATCCTGCTCCGATGGCCTACCGAATACCGTCTGACGCCGAGGTCGTGGTGGCTATCAGAAATGTTCTCGGCAGATACGGTACCATCAACTCCCAGCGAAAACTGACAGAGCTTGTGCTACGCTCCCTCAGAAGGCACGATTCGGACTACACAGTCAGCGAGGAGCGGGTAAGGAAGCTGGCGTTGGGGAACGATCTGGCAACCGTCGAGATCCGATGCCGGGACACGAGAGAGAAGACTTCCGCAGGCGCCTGCCCCGTTTGCGGCGGCAGGACTGAGAGGATAAGGAATCTAACGGTCTACGGCGGCTCGGTAACGATGGGCTACAAGTGTAGGACTTGTGGGTATTGGACCGGGCTCAAGAACCGGGTGCCAACTCTGTACATTTTCGCCCCGAAACCATAGCCCCGTCTCAACATCTTTATCATTCGGTTAAGCCTACAGACGTCCACGAGGAAGTAAGTCATGAAGCTATGGGATTTCGGGCGGATGGAGTCCGGAAGGATCATTATCAGCTCAAAGGTCGGCGAGCCATTGGGCCTCGTGAATGGGAGCGAGGTCTTCAGCTCGATGTTCAGATACGAGCACGGAGAGAGAGAAGCTTATGAGATCGTGCTCTCCCCGTTCGGTCCAGAGAACTACCGGGAGATCGCCTATGTCACCATCCAGGTCAGAGACGAGCCCGGAGGCCTCTCTCAGGCCTCTCAGTTCTTGAAGGCGCTGAACATCGACATCTTGAACTCCGAGACCGTCAGCTCGATTCCGAACGCCGTCATGATTTGGGAGATGCTGGTGGACCTGTCGTTCTTCGGAGACTCGTCGTCTCTCAAGAACGAGTTCGAGACGGCCAAGGCGGCGGCAGATCCGTCCCTCAGCTTAGTCGACTGTATATTTGTCGAGGATTCGGATCTTGCCACGCGTTACACCATGGGCGCGTCACTCGACAGCAGCGTAGTCAAGACCCAGGCGCTCAGGAAGACCGAGAAGAAGGTCAGTATCATCGAGGACGGCGTGTTCGAGCTGCCCCAGGCGTACAGGAACTTCCTCGGAAGGGATTCATCCCCGATCATGCTGATTGGGGACCCTGACTCGTGGATTCTATCGGCCGTGTTCCTCGACGATGAGACGCAGCTGTTCAAGATCAAGGTCGATATACCTGACCGTCCTGGCTCCATCCATGAGGTCATGAAGATCCTGGGGGACGAGTCGATAAACGTGGTGGCGGGGTATACGAACGTCCTCGTGTACTACGAACGGATGACCTGCGAATTCGTCATAGATCTCAGGGCGTCAAGCATGAAGAGCGCGGATGACCTGAAGGCGATACTGGGGGACAAGATGTCAGGGCTCGGACCGCAGTTCGCTCTCGTCGGGTTCTCCCCCGTCGTTTTCTGAATCGTCTGGCAGATTCAAGATCTCATTGATGTCGTAGCGTGGGCTGCAGATGTAGGTGTCCCCCAGCTGGACGAATGTGATATCGTCGCCCACGGAGAATTGCGTGTCCGTCCAGCAGGCGATCTTGGGACCGGCCTTCACCTCCAGCATGAGCAGGTCCATGGGGAAATCATAGTTGACGGGGACGACACCCAGCTTCACGTATGCCAACACGGTCCCTTGGTTGGGCCAGTAGGTGAGGGTCATGCGCTTCCCGCATCGCGGACATCTCAATTTCTTCGCCGTGGTTCTGAAACCGCATCTGCATCTGTGACCTTTCGTGACTATCCCTCCCCTCCGGTATGAGCAATGTCTTCCTTCTCTTCAAGGCGTTATCACGACACGCCAGACGAGAACCTAGAACACACTTCTCAGTATTTCAGGTATGCTCCCAATTGCCATGTGGTTCCGGGCGAGGGCCTGCTTGGTCTTCAAGACCGGCGGACGAAATAGTATTAAATGCCAGACATCTATTCGATGTCGGCGCAAATCGGAGTGTAGCATCATTCCTCGCGACTTCCCCCCAGCGAATATGTGATCGCAGATGGTCGTGGCTCGGCAACGCTCAGGAGGCAACGCCTTTGGACCCCATCGAGGCATCAAGGCTGATAATGGATACTTACGCTGCGAAGATATTGGTCGCATGTTCACGGAAGCCGAAACATGCGCTTGAGCTTAGTGCGAAGCTCAACATACCGATTGCGGCGTGCTACAGACGGATACACGTGCTGGAGAAGGCGGGGCTACTCAAGGCAGTTGACCGGGCACTGACTCAGCAAGGCAAGCGGATAGTGCTCTATCTGTCGTTGCTGAAGAACGCTTACATATTCTTCGAGGGGGGGAAGCTGAGGGTCAGATTCCAGATGGTAACGGGAGCGACCCAGGACTTCGGCGGAGAATGGAAGGAGATCAAGCTCGTAGAAGAGGAGGAGGAAGAAGGAGTACCCGGAGGTCTCCTTAGACCGAGAGATAGATGATGGTTGTCATCGACGAAGGAGTATGGTTGTGATGGAAGAGAATAATGAGGTTGGTACGTCGACATTCCCAAAGGAGATAATCAAGTTTCTGTCCAGCCCCGGAGGTCATTCGTTGATTGTCAGGGGTATGGCCGGGACAGGGAAGACGACGTTGGCACTCCAGATGATAGAGGAGCTGGCACAAGTCCAGCAGAGCTACTACATGTCCACCAGGGTCTCTGACCATTCGCTCTTCAACCAGTTCCCTTGGTTGATGGACAAGGTCAAGGAAGGGGAGATACTCAAGGCTCGGAAGAAGCTCAGGAAGAAGGCTGATTCCGAGATGCAGGTGGAGAAGATACTGCTCGGCCTTGCGGCCATCAAGGGGGAGATCAAGGGTGGGAAAGTGAAGTCACCCCGAAGCGAGCTCCGCCGGTTGGAGGGCAGAATTGAGGCCGGAGGAGACGAGGACACGTCTGCTGCGGAGCCGACGGGAGAGGATGAACTCACCGTGACGGTCGGCTCTATGATGCCCGAGATCGAGATGGCATACGATGTCGTCGACAAGGCGCTTCCTGAGCGCACCCTGATAATCATCGACAGCATAGACGCGTTGGCGGATAAGTACGGCGTCCTCCCTGCTAGGCTCATCAGCGCCCTGCAGAAGGATCTGGTCGAGGGTTGCGGTACGAACGTCGTCTATGTGCTTGAGACGCCGGATCCATTGCTTGATTACCTCGGCGACGGAGTCCTCTATCTGTCGCTGGACAGCTCGACTGGGAGAAGGATTCGTGAGATGGACCTCCTGAAGCTAAGGGGCTGTGAGATACGCCAACCGAAGTACGTGTACACGTTGCTCGGCGGGCGGGTCAGGACGTTCGAGTACAGCAGGTACGGCAAGCCGGAATCTCCGATGCCTTTCGAGCCGATCAAGTCCTCCAACGGGAAGTGCATGTCGACCGGCAACCTGGAACTCGATGAGATGCTCGAGGGCGGTTTGAGAAAGGGGACGATTGTGTTGATCGAGCTGAGCCCGGGCGTGCCCGTCGTCTCATCGTCGCAGATCGAGAACGCCATCATATGCAACTTCGCCTCCCAGGGCAACGGTGTGGCCTGGATGCCTACTAAGAAGACCGGAGCGGACACCGCAAGGGAGGAGCTGCTCGGGTTCATAACGCCGGAGACCTTCGACAAGAGTGTGCGGATTCTCGAACCGCATGCCGCGTCAGAGTCTCCCAGGGACTATTCGATGACTCTTGAGGGCGGCGATGTGAAGGTGGACATGAAATGGCAGGATATTCAGTACGGTCTCAGGGAAACGCAGCAGCCATATCTTGCCATCATCGGTTTCGACTCCCTTGAGTCGATATATGGCTCCGGAGTTCTTGACGGAATGATGGACTTCCTGACAGCGCTGCTCAACAACGACGGCATCCTGGTGGCCACGGTCACGCCGAGCGTGAAGTCGACTAGCAGGCTCTCCGACCTTGCGCACACGCACGTCCGCGTAGACAAGATATCAGGCGTCACCATGATTCGAGGCGATGAGCCGTTCACCGCTCCGTACGCCATGACGGCCCCTGACCCAGGGGATTTCAGACCCAAGCTCATCCCGATACTGTAGATCGGCGCTTGCCCAGGACGCTTGCGATTCGTCGTTCAGTGCTTGAATAGCCGCAGCCCGCTGAATACCATGGATATCCCATGTTCATCGGCAGCGGCTATGGCCTCGTCGTCCCTCACTGAGCCACCTGGTTGTATGATAGCTGCGACGCCCACCTTCGCCGCAGCGTCCACCCCGTCCCTGAACGGGAAGAACGCGTCGGAGATCAGGATGCTGCCCTTCGCCTCGTCACCGGCTTTCATGCCTGCAATCGTGGTTGAATCCACCCTGCTCATCTGTCCAGCGCCTATCCCGACCGTCCGTTCGCCTTTGACAAGGAGGATGGTGTTCGATTTGACGTGTCTGCAGACCTTGACGCCGAATATCATCGCGTCGACCTCATCCTCAGTCGGAGCGCGCTTCGTTGCTACTTTGAGGCTCCCTCTGTCAAGATCCACATAAGGCCCCGTCTGGACCAGCATGCCCCCTTTGACCTTCGCCATCATGAGCCTGTCATCCTCGCGCTTGATGGGCGTGTTCGTCCGAAGGAGCCGGATGTTCTTCTTCTCCTCGAGCAGTTTCTCCGCGTCTCCGTCATAACCTGGAGCCACGACCGCCTCGACGAAGTGGTCGGCCATCTCCCTCGCAGTCTCAAGGTCGACCTGCCTGTTCAAACCAACGACACAGCCGAACGCGCTCACTGAATCGGCGTCATATGCCGTCCTGAACGCCTCCGAGATGGTCGGGGCACTTGCCACCCCCGACGGGTTGGTGTGTTTGATGACCGCGGCCGTTGGCTTCTCGAAATCGGAGACAATCGCCATTGCGGCGTCGAGGTCTAGGACGTTACAGTACGATATCTGCTTCCCGTGCATCTTCTCGGCCGAGGGCACGCTAAGGGCGGTCTGGTCAAACAGATCCTTGTAGAATGCTGCCTTCTGGTGCGGATTCTCTCCGTATCTAAGGTCACCGAGCTTCTCGAACGACAGCGTCATGCTCGCAGGGAACAGCTCATCCTCGGCGAACTGCTTGCCCAGGTAATGCGCAATCGCAGAATCGTATCTAGCAGTAGCTCTGAAAGCCTGGAGCGCGAGCTTCTTCCGCGTCTCCATGGACAGCTTGCAATCGTTCTGCCTGAGTTCGTCGAGTATCTGTGGGTACTGCGCTGGGTCCACAACAACTGCCACAGAGGAATGGTTCTTGGCCGCCGACCGGAGCATCGACGGTCCGCCTATGTCGATGTTCTCCACGGCGTCCTCCAGCGCGACGTCCTTCTTCGCTATGGTAGCCTCGAAGGGGTAGAGGTTCACGACCACCATGTCTATCGGCTCGATGCCGTGCTTCTGAATGGCTTTCATGTGCTCGTCCCTCTCTCTCATCGCGAGAAGTCCGCCGTGTATCGCGGGATGGAGGGTCTTGACCCTTCCGTCGAGCATCTCTGGAAACTTCGTGACTTCCGATACGCCGACCACGGGGACGTTGCTCTTACCCAAGAGTGCGGCTGTTCCGCCTGTCGACAATATCACTATCCCAAGTTCCGATAGGCCCTTGGCGAACTCGGCCAGACCCGTTTTGTCTGAAACGCTCATGAGAGCTCTCTTCACCTTGCTCATTCAACCTACTCCGTTGCGTTACTCACTACCGGCTGTAGCATCCCCCCCCGCAAGGCAAAGGTATGCCAGGAGGGAATAGGCTGAGCGGATATAACCGTTTCCGCTTTCAAGCACACGCATGACGGCAGTGGCGGAGCCTAGTTTCACGGGCCTTGGTGCCTGGACAACTCCTCTTTCACCCCGCTCCTCATCAGGGAGAACGGCAGTTCCCCGTAGTCGGTCACAAGGTCATGGAATCTCCTCTCGTCGAAGTCGTCTCCCAGCTGGCCCTCCATCTCCTCCCTGAAACCTATCAGAAGCTCCCTTCCAAGCAGGTAGGATAATGCCTGGCCAGGGCTGCGGGTATATCGCCTCACCTCCGCCTCCGATGCGTTCCGCGGCACCCCTGCCTCCTTGATCCCCAGCTCGACCATTTCTTCGAACGAGGCTTCTCCGCAGGCCAGGCTGATGTCGGCTATTACCCTGTACGCCCGCCATAGTGCCCCGTTGACCATCTCGAACGCTGCCAGGTCCGTTGCTCTGTGGCCGCTTTCGAACATCATCTTCTCACAGTAATGCGCCCACCCCTCGCAAGTCTCGGTGCCATTGTCGAATGTATCGAACGATATGATCATTGTGTTGAACTGCAGCATCCAGTGCTTTCGGTTGGACCTTACGCCCTGATGGAAATGACCAGGATACGCCTCGTGAACCGACGTATTGATGATGGTTCCCTCGTTTAGGTGGCTGCCCAGGTCGTTGCTGTCCTTCGGGCGGGTGACGAGGTACTCCCCCTTCTGCACGGGGTCGAATTTCGAGGCCATCGAGAGGGCCGCGTACGGAAGCATCGGTGCAAGAAACGCCGGGGTTTCGACGACTCTCAGCTCTGCCTCCGGGTCTATTGTGGCGATATCGTTCTTGATGATGAACTCCTTCGCGGATTCCATCTCCTCCCTTGTCCTCTCAAGGGCCTGCTCGAAGGTCTTCGGAGCTGTGCCGCAGCTTATTCTAATAGCTTCCTCGACTCCCTTGCCTGGTGCGATTCGGTCCGCGAGCCGCACGCGCTCCTGTTTCAACTCCTCAAGCCGGTCTTTGCCAAGAGCGAGGATCTCGTCGACTGACATCTCTATCTTCCTTATCTCAAGCAGCTTCGCGAACCTGTCCCTCCCCATCGAGAAGTCTTCGCTCGAGCGGTCGAGGAGCTGCTCCAACCATTTCCTGTGCTCCGCGACGGAGGGTTCCAGTGCTTGTACCGCATCCGCCACGTCTCTGTACTCACTATCGCAGTCCTTGAAGGTGTCCTTAACAAAACCCAGCAGCCCTGGGAAATTGTCGCATGATTCGATTGCCATACCTGTCCAGAGTCTCACGGGTTCCCCCGGGTCGAATCTGGTGCGAAACTGCTTAAGATGGTCAGGAATGAGTCGCAACCTGCATGTTATGCTTCTCGCCCTTGTTTCCAGAGGGGCATAAGCTCTGGATGCCGTCAGAAAGAGGAGTCCACCTATGTCCTCTAGGCAGTCTGGAAGCATCTTCCACAGCGGGTAGTCGTCGGTTGCGAATCGCAGGATGTCTGTGCTCATGCTCAGCACGTCGAGATGGAGGCTGTCTTCACCCGACAGTTCCTGGGACGCTGCCTGTCGTCTCGCGGTGGCGCTCCATCCTTCAAGAAGTGCAAGTGTGTCGTCCAGACGCTTCTTCCCGCCGTGCGGGAGGAGCCGGTCGTACGGGTCATGCAACCCGATGGCTGTCCCGACTCCCGGGTTTATTCTCAGGAACTCCTTCAGCATTCTCTCGTGAACTTGTTCGAGTGTCTCGGTGTTCATCGTCTCACTTCAACGTCATCGACGTGATATGGATGGATAATTCTTGTGGACAAGGCCGTGCCGGTGATAGGCGCGCTCACTTGTACATCGGCCTCTGAAGCAGACCGGCTGTCTCAACGATCCGCGGGACGATCTCCTCCCACATGACAGCCATTATGTGCACGCCGTGGACGCCCTTCATGTTCTTGAGTGTCTCGATCTGCTCCAAGCATAGTCTGATCCCCTCCTCCTTCGGGTCCGAGACCTTTTTCATCCTGTCGATGATGGAGTTCGGGACTATCATGCCGGGCACCTTGTTCTTCATGTACCTGGCGGCGCCTGCAGTCTTCATGGGGATAACCCCCGCAAGGATGTGGGTCTTCTTGTCGAGCCCTCTGGACCTGACATCGTCCATCCAAATCTCGAACATGTCCATGTCGAATATCGCCTGGGTCTGGACGAAGTCCGCTCCCGCGTTGACCTTCTTCGCCATCCTCATTCCCCTGAACTCGTAGGGCGTTGCGAACGGGTTCTCCGCGCAGCCGAGATACACTTTTGGAGGGTCCGTTATCTTCTCGCCCCCAGACTGCAGTCCCTCGGTCCTGAGCTTGTCAAATGTGTACAGCTCTGATATGGAGTCGAAATCGAATACGCTCTTCGCAGACTTCTCGTTGCCGAAGGTCTGATGGTCTCCCGTAAGGCAGAGCACGTTCCTCACGCCAATCGCGCTGGCGCCCAGGAGGTCGCTCTGAAGGGCTATCCTGTTACGGTCCCTGCAAGTCATCTGTATGACCGGTTCGACTCCTTCCCTCATGACGATCGCGGCTGCCGCTATGCTGGATAGCCTCACCACAGCCGTCTGGTTGTCCGTCAGGTTGAACGCCTCCGCGTACCCTTTGAGCATCTTTGCGTGATGGACCAGCGGCTCCGGGTTCGCCGATTGAGGAGGGCCGATCTCAGCGGTGACTGCGAATTTGCCGTCCTCGAGGGCCTTCTCGAGGTTGCTCCCAGCCTTCATTCGAGCACCTCCTGTCCTCTCTTCTGGTGCGGCGTGAGTTTAGCGTCCTCTCTGACGATTATCCTCCTGCCACCTGAATGACTCGTGCTCCAGTTCTTGGGTGGGCGCACGTATTCCATCAGCTCGAGCCTGTTCTGCAGTTTCAGCCGCTCGTGGATGGCGTACCACGCGCATTCGATATCGAGGTTAACCTCGCAATGTCCGTCCGATGACCCTCCACACGGCCCGTTCAGCATGCTCTTGGCACACCTCGCGATCGGACATATGCCACCCGTGGTGTCGATTATGCAGTCGCCGCATCCGAGGCACTTCTCGGACCACAAACCCTGCTCCTCAGGCACGCCGAATATTGCCGTGTTGAGGCCTGGTACTACGATTCTGTGCGGATACATGTCGCCGATCGTCTGCGTCCCGAGAGAGCACGACATCGAGAGGACGATGTCGGAGTCGAGTATCTTCTCCTCGACCTCCTTCACCCATTCCTTCTCGCACTGCCTCTCGAGCACGAAACCGTCCAACGACTGTTCCCTTCCATCCTTCCTGTTCTTGAGCTTCATGGCGGAGACGAGCATCTTCACTTCCTTCTCCCCACCTGCGAGGCATATGGCGACACAGCTTCTGCAGCCGATGATCGCGACCTTCTCGTACGGCGCGATCATCTCAGCTATCTCGTCGAGAGGCTTTCGTTTCGCGACGATCATTCCGAATCACCTCCTCCAGGACGGATGGGCCCGAGTCGCTCCGCCACGTCCTTCATGCTCGAAACGATGTCATGGAACTTCCAGGCCATCGACGATGAGGCGTTGAACATCTCTACGCGCTCTGGCTCTATGCCCGTCTCGGCGAGCATGCCTTTGACATATTCCACTCTCTTGCGCCCCTCGATGGACCCCGTGTCGTAGTAGCAGTTCTTCTCGAGGCACCCGAGGACGAACACCGAGTCCGCCCCGTTCTCCAGGGCTTCCAGTATGTGTATCCCGTCGACGCGTCCGGTGCACGGCACCTGTATCAATCTCACACTCGAGTCATATTGCCTTTCGCTGCGCGCGGCCAGTGTGACGCAGTCCATCCCATGCTTCTCGCAACAGAACCCGACTATCTTCGGCCTGCGCTCAGACATCAGAAACCACCTCTCAGATACGCTTCGGTCTCGATGGACAGCTGCTCGTCCGTGTAGTTATGGATGTCGATGGCCTTGCTCGGACATATGCCGGCGCACATGCCGCAACCCTGACAGAGCTGAGTTCTGACCTCGGCCTTTCCCGCAGCCCCTATGAACGGTGCCTCGTACGGGCAAGTCCGCACGCACGTGAGACAGGCGGAGCACTTCTCGGGGGTGACCTCCGCGACGGCGCCGCCGTACTCGACTGTCCCTGAAGCGACGAACTGGGTCGCCAAGATTCCCGCGGCCTTTCCCTCGGCCCTTGCGACTGCCTCAGGCTTCGGGAACATCGCTGATCCACAGACGAAGACGCCGGGCCTAGGGGTCGTGACAGGTCCCCTCTGCATGCTCCCCCGCCTTATCCCACCGTCCAGAGATATCGGTATCCTCAGGGCGTCTGCGATCCCGATGTTGTCCGGGTTGGCTGGGATAGACGCGTACGACAGCGTGCTGAATCGAAGCGAGACGACCTCGTCCTGCGCCAGATCCTTGACAATCAGCCTCTTCGAGTCCTTCTCGTCGATTGTTGGCGGACTCTTGTTGTCATACCTGATGAACCTGATTCCGAGCTGCGCGGCCTCCTTGTACGTCAACTCAGACAAACCAGATGCCCGCATCTCCTGAAAGATGAGTGTGACATCTGTTTCGGGTGAGGCCCTCTTCGCTATCATGGCCAGATCGAGCGCGTCGTCCCATGCGAAGTCCTGGGCTTTCATCGTGCTGCCCTTCGGATCAGGGGTGTCCACTATCACGACCGGACCGCTCGGGAGGGTCCCGCTGTCTATTGAATCTTTGAGTCTGAAGAGCGGCATGGCTTCCTTGCAGGATCTTGTCAGGGAACCTTTCCCCTGCGACCAGTCTCCCCCTGAGGCGACAACGATCACCGCGCACTCCAGAGTCTCCTCCTTCTCGCCGGCCTCTATCACTAGCTCGAAGTTGCCTCCATGCCCCTTCGCCCGTAGAAGCCTAGACTTGGATAGCAGAACGCCCGGAGCTTTCAGCGTACGGTCTGTCTTCTCGATCAGAATCGTGTGTAACCCATGCCCCGCCGCGACCTGCGCCGCTTCCAGGCCAGCCACTCCCGCTCCGATGACGACCAGGTTCTTCGTCCTCATCGGCTCCTCGTGTTTCTCCAACGGTTCCAGGGCCGCCAGGCGCGCGATCGCCGCGGCAAGCCTAGCCTCCGCCTTCTCCTGGGCGCGGGTCGGGTCTTCGCGGTGGGGGAGAATGACCTCGTTCGTGAGATCCACCGTCTCGATTAGAAACTCGTTGATCTTCCCCCTCCTGACGTATGCCTGGAACAGGCTGGGGGAGACATCCTTCTTCGAACAGGGGACGACCAGGACCCGGTCAGCCTCCTTCGTCTTAGCGTCTTCTACGATCGAGGATATTGTCTTGCTCTGGCACGCATAGTCCACGGTCACGACGGAGCCGACATACGGCGCCTCCGCCGCCGTCTTTGCGAGCTTGTCGACGTCCAGTACGGGCACTCCCTGGGAGCATACGCGGCAGATCACGACCTGAATCTTGCGCTTCATCTGCTCCCCTCCTCCGTGGGCCTGGCGACTGAAGCCGCCGTGGCAATGCCTCTCGTCACAGCTTCCTCGATGTCCATCGGCTCGCGTACCGCACCCAGGACTATGACCGAGTCCCCGGTTTGAGCGTCGTCGCATCTCACGAATCCGTATGGGTCAAGGCCCAGTCCGAGGGATGTGAGTAGCCCCTCAGTTCCCTTCTGAGGACGCATCCCCACTGATAGTATTACTAGGTCGTACGGTTCCTCGGTGACTTCCAGGTCCGTCGCACCGGACGACCTCAGCAACACCTTCCCGTCTCCCTGAAACACCTGAGCGGGCATGCTCCTGATAAGGCGTACCTGGGGGACGGTTTTCTTCCCGACCTTCTTCTTCTTGGACTTCGCCCATTCCTTGAAGTCGTCCTGTGGTTCGTAGAGCGTCCTGAGGTCCATGAAGTAGAAGTCGAGGTCGATCTCGGGATCTATATCCATCAGCGCCTGCGCGATCTTCGACCCGTACTTGCAGCAGAACTTGGAGCAGTATTCGACGCCGGTCTTCTCACTGCGTGACCCGACGCATTGGACAATCGCTATCTTCTTCGGAGGGGCGCCATCCGAGGGTCTGAGCAGGCGGCCGCTGTCGTTTAGCGTCCTCTCGGCGTCCACGCTCGATATCACGTCCGGCACCAGACCGTAGCCCAGCCTGGAGACTTCGCCTGCATCGATGGGTTCGATGCCCGTCGCGTACACGATGGTCGAGACACCCCTGGTGATGTTCCTCGCACGGTCGTCGTAATCGACAGCCTTGGTCGGGCAGACGTCCGCGCATTCGGAGCATTTCGCCTTCTTGAAATGCAGACATCTGGCTCGGTCTATCCAGTATGTCCTTGGCTGGCCGCCTCCGGTTGGCGGGAAGATGGCCTTCCCTTCG
>JAEHCN010000089.1 GCA_020696395.1 Thermoplasmata archaeon
GACTGCTCCACCGTACTGTCTTACGAGCAGATGATAATCGATAACGACATCGTCGGCAGGGCGTTGACATGTGGTCGCGAGATCCCCACGACGGAGGAGGCGCTGCACCTCGACATGATAAAGGAGGTCGGGATATTGGGCATCGGCCCAAAGAAGGGCAGCTTCCTTGGAGAGAGGGCGACCATGACGGAGGCGAGGAGCTTCTTCCGGTCGTCGATATTCACATCGGAGCCGTTCGGCCAATGGGTCGAGATGGGGAAGAAGGACGAGCTTGCGGTTGCCAAGGAGAAAGCCGACTGGATAATGCAGAATCACGAGCCCGAGATGTTGGACAGAGACATCTCGAAGAGGCTGGATGAGATGGTCAAGGAAGGGGCGAATACCCTTTGATTTGACAGACATGGAGAAGCAGAGGAGGTGACTTTTTGGCGGTTGCGAGACTGAGATTTCTGGATGAAGAAGAGGTGGAGCTGATCGACCAGCAGAGCATGGAATGCCTAGAGACTATTGGCGTCAAGGTCAAGAGCGAAAGCGTCCTGAACATGCTGAAGGAAGCCGGGGCAGCGGTCGACGACAAGACACAGGTAGCCAAGATTCCCGAGAGCATGGTGAGAGAAGCCCTCACCCATGTGCCAAAGGAGATCGTGCTACACGGCAGGGAATCGAAGCACGATTTGAGGATCCCCGTCAGTTCGTGGCCGTACGTCGGCACGTCGGGCCTTGCGACTTACATCCTCGATATCGACACGGGCAAGAGACGCGACTCCACGGTCAAGGACATCGCCGATTGCGTGAGGCTAGCTGACGCGTTGACGGGCGTCGATTTCGTTCAGACCTGTACGACAGCCACGGAGGTTCCTCAGCAGACGCACGGATTGCACGAGCTCTGGACGGCGCTGCAGAACACAACGAAGCATGTCCACGGCGTAGAGATATTCAATGCCGAAGATGCGGAGAAACAGGTCGAGCTCGGCGCTCTGATAGCCGGCGGCAGGGAAGAACTGGATAAGAGGCCTCGGTTCACGGTCATACACTGTTCGATCGCTCCGCTCGCATTCGAGCAAGACGCCGTGGAGGCGATGGTCGCGTTCGCGAAGGCGGGCGTGCCCGTCACGACCATGTCTATGTCGCTCTCCGGCGGTACGGCCCCGGTAACCATGGCTGGGACCCTCGTCAACGCGAACTCGGAGAACCTCGCGAGCTTCGTGATCGGCCAGGCCGCAAGGAAGGGTGCCCGCACGATCTATTGTTCATCTTCTACGCCGGTAAGCATGAGCACTGGGATGATAAACTACCAGAGCGCCAACCAGCCGTTGATAGCGGCTGGGCTCGCCCAGATGGCCAAGCGCTACGGACTGCCCTGCATGGTCGGAGACTGGGGTCTGAACGATACGACGGAGCCCGGCTTCCCGCACACGCTCAGCGAGACGATGGGAATCGCGATTAGCACGATGACGGGTTCCGACATGCAGGGAGGCGTAGGTGCGCTAGACAACGCGAAGGGCACGGCGCTGGAGCAGGAAGTCATCGATTCGTACGTGTGGGAGAATGTGCGAAAACAGATGACCGCTTTCGAGATAAGCAAGGAAACGGCAGCGCTAGACGTCATAAGAGATGTGGGGCACGGCAACACATTCCTCACTCACATACACACCGCGCGCAACTTCAGGAAGGAGATCATCAGTAGGGATCCTGACAAGGCAAGGTTCGAGGCAACTATGTCGAAGGTGATGGTACCAGAGGCGAGGCAGATTGCCAAGAGGCTCCTGAAGGAGCACCATGTGCTCCAGCTCGACAGGTCGATCATTCAGGCTGGAGACAAGATAATCAAGGAGCACGAGGAGCGACTGCTTTCGAAGTAGGAGGCATGATATTGCGTGAATTCTAGGCAAGGCGTGATGCGGCTTCGAGTACCCTGCCGATCTCCTTTCTCTGCTCCTCCTCGATGGGGTTAACCGAGTGCTCAGAGAGTATCTGGAGAACCATCTCCCTAGCTTTCTGACGCATGTCTTTGGCGCCGAGCTTCATCCAGTTGTCAGCGATGTTTCTGTCCGCCAGTTGAGGAAACCACACATCTTTTCTCAGGTGCTCGAGCGTGTGCCTCGTACCTATGAATGCACCGCCTGGCCCCATCTTCTCGACGAGTTCCAGCGCCAGCCCTTCTTCATCAACGAGCATGCCTTCACGAACTCTGACCAACGCACCAGCGATCTCGTTATCGATTACCAGCTGTTCCACACTATAGGTAGTCGCAGACGAAAGCACCCCAGGCCCGAATATGATATCTGCTCCTGCGAGCACGAGCGGCAGGCCCGTCATGGTCTTCTCGAACATCGTCTGATCCCCAGGCAGTTTCCCATCAGTGCTGATGCCGCCCACAATCGAGGGTATTCCGTAGTGCTTCGCCACCTGGACGACGGCAGCGTTTAGGATTGCACGCTCGGGCGCGCCCAGGGCGATCACTCCTGTCCGCATATCCATCGTTGAGGCGACGCTTCCGTAGATGACAGGGGAGCCAGGGTTGACTATCTGACATATGGCGACACCCGCCAGTACCTCCGCGTTGATGACCGCCAGCTCACCCGAGAGGGTTATCGGCGCAGTCCCTCCTCCCATCGCCATGCTGAGGACGTCGAAGGGCATGCCCGCCCTCGCGCACTCTAACATGGCCTCGGTGTTCGCCCCGTCGAACTGTAGAGGGCTCACCGGACAGCCACCAACTGACACCATTGGATTCTTGCGGAACTCCTCCTCTCCACCGGACAGTATCTGGGCGACTTCCACGAAAAGCTTCGTCAGCTCTGTCCCGTGAGATTCGTGCGTAACATGCTTTGATGTGTTCTCGACGGCCGCCACCATCTCGCTCAGGAAATGCATGTTGCTCTTGATGTCGTTGGCAACCACCGTCGGCCCGTAGAAGTGGATGTTGTCCAGAGCGTCGGCGACCTTGGCGAAGACTGGAATATCCGAAAGGACCGACTCCCTAACCTCGCCTGTGATATGATCGAGAACCTTGATTCCGGTGGCAGAGTTCGTGAAATGCGTCCTGCCTGAGCCCAGCTGGATCGATTTCGTGCTGTCTCTAGCAGCGAGCTTGAACCTTGACGGAGCACTTTCGAGCGCTTCTCTGATGACCCTCTCAGGGATCCTCACCCTTGCGCTCGCGTCGTCTACCTGCGCTCCCTCTCGCCTCAACAGATCTCTGCTCTGCCTCTCAAATATCGCCACTCCCGTCTCGGCGAGAATGTCGATTGAAGCCTCGTCAATTCGCGCAATCTCGTCCTCCGTTAGTATCTCGAGCTTCACTCTTACGCCTCCGGGGCATCCAGCAATATGTACGGCTAGGCTAATCTCACTTGCGAATGCAGGGGTAGGCCGCGGCCTTTAACATAGAAGATCATGGCATATAAGAGACCCGAAGCATATTTGCACATGTGCGTCGAAACGCCCACGTCTATGACGTCGTTGACGATGGCATCCCAAGACGCTTGGGTGGAGAACGAAAGTTAGAAGCGCTCGGAAGGAGAATGAGGAATTGACATGGAACCCGGACCAAAGAACTCCAACGATAGTGCGCAATCTGGAACCGCGCCGGTCGACGTCGAAGCTCTGAAGACCATGTTCAGGAAGGGAAGGCGCCTGTTTCTCCAATCCCTAGGGCTCCCCATCACGGTCGTCCTGAGAAGCGATATCGAGACGACATCGATATTCGTCGACGAGGCAAGCAACGTGTCCGTAAGCAGAGGGGCGCTTCCCGATCCGAACGTCGTGATTGAAGGTAGCCATGCAACACTCTGCGGGATACTCGGATCGATGGAATCGACGATCACAGTCCCAGGCCCACTGAAGATCCACATCAGCAAAGGAGATACCAGAGACATGATTCTCGAGATAGCGGCGGGAGAAACCATCGAGAACCCCCTCACGGATATACTGACATCCTAGGCGTAGGTTGCGGATTGCGATCCTCACCCTCCGAGCCCTACTGTTGACCGACTAGATATTGGTATAATATTGGTATATATAGTCACGCGCGCGCGTGCGCGCGCGCGAGGACGGCCGCAAACGAGATGATGATCGCCCCCGACGTTCTCTAGCAGAGCTCTTTGTTTCGGAACAGGTAAGCGCCCATTACGATGAATGCCGCTGTCAGCAAAACCAGTACCACGACGGAGTCGCCGAATCCGGACGCCTCCTCAAATCCGCTCATGCTGCCGTAATCAGCCCACTCCGATCCAATGCTCCTCAAATAGTGCTTGACGCTGATCTTCTGTATGACACCGGGTAGCGATCCAATCATGCCTTCCCAGATGAAAGCATAGAAGAGGCCGAAGAAGACTGGCTTCTTGAATACCACGCTGATGGCGAGGAACAGGGACGAGTACACGATTGAACCCAAGACTATCAACGTCGCGAACTCGAAGTATATCTCCACGGCCTCCGTACCGACATCCTTCTGCACGAAGAATGCCAGGAACCCCGCGGTGGCTATCACTATCACAGACACCGTCACGGTTATCGTGAGTGGGACGTAGTATCCGATGTACGAGTACACGCGATCCAGCGGTGCCGTCGCCACGTGAGTTATGCTCTTGTCGTCTATCTCGTCCCGGATCAGGGATGAGCCGTATATCATCGCCATCACGGGCATGAAGAAGAACAGAATGAGCCTGTCCATCAGATCCGTCCCGTCCTCCAGCGAGCCGCCGAGATCCTGGGTCCCCGCATAACCCATCACCAGAGCCACGAAGGTCGCGATAAGGAATGTGATGACCACTTTCCTGCTGAGCAGCAGCTTCTTGGTCGAGTGGAGCGTCAGCGCGACAACGCCTGCTGCAATTCTCTTGAGATCCATTTCTACCGCTCCACTAGATACTTGAAAATCGCCTCCAGGTTGTCGTCCAGGCTGTACATGCTCTTGACCGAGCACCCTGTCACATCCATCAGAGTCGGAAGGTCGCTGAAGAAGTTGTCTGGGCGGGATACCTGAATGGTTATGCAGTCCTTGTCCTCGTTTAACGCAACAGACACGGTGTACTCTTCGTCGAGAAGCGCCTTGGCGAGCGCGACCATACCCTCCCCTTTGATGATGATGTTGTGTGGGTGCTTGTCGATGAGGTCCCTTATCTCAGAGATATCTCCGGATGCCACCGCCCTTCCTCTGTAGATCAGGGCGACATCGTGCGTCATACGTTCTATCTCGAAGAGCACGTGAGAGCTTACGATTATGCTGTGCCCGTGCTCCCTGTTCATCCGCTTGGTCAGATCGATGAGATCCTTCCGCACCAGCGGATCTGTCCCGCTGAGCGGTTCGTCGAGTATCAGCAGCTTGGGGTTGTGCATCAGGGCGCCGGCGATCTTCATCCTCTGCTTCATGCCTTTGCTGTATCCCCCGGTCTTCCTATCCAACGCCTGAGCCATTCCGACCAATTCAGATAACTCAGTGATACGCTCCGACAACGCTGTCCCTTTCATCGCATGAAGGCGGCCCAAGAGCGAAAGGTACTCCCGCCCCGTAGATTCGATGGGCAGCGATTCATAGTCCGGACAGAAACCTATCGACGAGTGCAGCTCGGCCTTCCCCCACGGCTTCTCACCGAAGACGGTTATGTCCCCCGCGTTAGGCCTTATCAGGCCCAGAACAAGTTTGAAGAGAGTACTCTTGCCGGATCCGTTGGGACCCACGATGCCCGTTATCCCAGGCTTGACCTCAAGATTGAAGTTGTTTAGTCCGATGACCTCGCCGTACCATTTGCTGAGGGATTTCGCGGTGATCACGTTCT
>JAEHCN010000030.1 GCA_020696395.1 Thermoplasmata archaeon
CAGGAACATGGCCGTGAGGAAGGGGCACATGGCGGAGGCGCACCGGAAGGTCGCGGAACTGATATCCAAGACAGGACACCTCGTATCGCTGAGGGACCAGGACAAGCAGCTGAGAGGCAAGCTCGGCCTGGAGGAGACGCCACCGACGGTGTTCGCCGACCCGAAGGCGCAGGAGGAGGTCGTGAAGATCGCCGCGCTGTGTGGCTTCGACAAACTCGTCGCGGGAGGTAAGTGAGATGGCGAAATACGGATTCTTCCTGGGCTGCATCATGCCGTTGAGGTACCCGGGGATCGAGAGCTCGACGAGGGCGGTCATGGAATCGCTCGGCGTGGAGCTCGTAGACATGAAGGGTGCGAGCTGCTGTCCCGCTCCAGGGGTCATGCGGTCCTTCGATCAGACGTACTGGATGGCGGTCGCTGCGAGGAACCTCGTGATAGCCGAGAAGATGGGTGTCGACATCGTGACGATCTGCAACGGATGCTTCGACACGCTGTTCGAGGTGGCGCACAAGCTGAACCACGACGAGGAGATGCGCAAGAAGGTCAACAAGATACTCACGGACTCCGGGGGCGCGGAGTACAACGGCACCGTCACCGTCAGGCACTTCGTCGAGCTGCTGTACAGGGACGTCGGCGTCGAGGCCGTCAAGGCCAAGGTGACGGGCGAGAAGCAGCTGAAGGCTGCGGTGCACTATGGCTGCCACTTCCTGAAGCCCAGCAACGTCAAGAACATCGATGATGCCGAGCGACCGCACGTGTTCGACGACCTGGTCGAGGCGGCCGGCATGGTGAGCGTGCCTTACAAGGACAAGGGCATGTGTTGCGGTGCAGGCGGCGGCGTCAGGGCCAGGACGCCCGATGTCTCCTTGTCGATGACCAAGGAGAACCTGGTGAACATGACGAACGCCGGCGTGGAGGTCATCGTGGACTGCTGTCCGTTCTGCCACCTGCAGTACGACGTGAGCCAGCCCCAGCTGAAGGAGTTCAACATACCGGTGCTGCACCTGTCGCAGCTGCTTGGGCTCGCTTTCGGCCTGGACAAGGAGAAGCTCGGACTCGAGTGCCACCAGGTTAAGGTAAACCTCTGATATATTCCAGGAGTGTCCCGGAGATGCACGTTGCGCGATTGCTGGCCATTACCGAGGTGCGTAACGTCCCTCCGGAGATCCGTCCTTTCGTCGATTTCAGGGCGGCTATGGAGGAGCGCGAGCTGGACGAGGGCGAGAAGGTCGCCCTCCTAGTCGTAGAGACTACGAGCTGCTACATACCGGTGTTCCTGAAGGAGTCCGAGAGCCTCGCCGAGGTGGAGAGACGACTCGCCGACCAGGATGCCAAGCTCGCGGCGGACTCGAGGGACGCGCTCGCCCAACACCTAAGCTGATTCCCTGGACAACATTCATTACCGCAATCCACATTCATGAACGCGTCGAGCCGGACTAAGACGGTGGAGAGTGACACCATGGGCAAGAAGAGATACAAGTGCTTCACCTGCGGCAAGGTGTACGACGACGAGGCGCGGGCCGCCGGTTGCCACGGCTCCCCTGTCCAGAAAATCGTAAGGGACGAAGCGCAAAAGAAACCGAAGTTCCTCGGGAACTGACCTGACCGTTCATATCGATCGACCTGCCAGTGAGCCCTCTCCGTGGGACGTGAAAACATGCCGCTTGAAGAGATACACGCAGACATCGACCGACAATGGCCCAAGCACCTGAGGGAGACGAGGGACATACTAAGGATTCCGAGCGTCTCGATGACGGGAGAAGGCATAGAGGAGACCGCCCAGCGACTGCTTGAGATTGTCTCAGCCATGGGTGCGAAGGCGAAGCTGTTCAGAGCGGCGAAGGACAGCCACCCCGTCGTCGGTGGACTCTTAGACGTGGGGGCTGACAAGACGGTCATCGTGTACGGTATGTACGACGTTATGCCCATCGGCAACATAGATGAATGGGACCAACCGCCGTTCGGCGCGAAGATCGTCGAGATGAAGCCCCACGGGAAGGTGTTGATCAACCGAGGAGTCTGCAACTCCAAAGCGGCCATGATGGGGTCGCTCCTCGCGATACGCACGATGAACGACAGGGACGAGCTGCCCATGAACATTCATCTGATCCTCGAGGGCGAGGAGGAGTTAGGAGGACCGAGCTTTCCGGGCTATGTCCGCAAGAACAGGGCGAAACTGTCGAAGGCGGACGCGGCGTTTAGCTTCGATTATGGCGAGAACGCGAACGGCGTTCCCGTGATAGCGCTCGGGATGAAGGGGTGCATGTGCCTCGACCTGTCCACGAAAGGATCGGAGCGGGGTGGACCTATGAACGGGGAGATACACAGCAGCGACGCGGTCATCGTGGACAGTCCAGTATGGAGACTGGTTCACGCCTTGTCTAGCATGGTGGACGAGAATCAGGACCCCGCTATCGATGGCATCTGGGACGACGTGGCGGAACCCGCCAAGGAGGACCTCGCGTTGGTACGGAAGCTCGCTAAGGTGTTCGACCCGGAATGCTACGCCCGGGAAGTAGGGGTCAACAAGTTCAAGGTCACGGGGTCGAAGGAGAGACTTCTCAGAAAGTATCTCTTCGAACCGTCGCTGAACATCGATGGTATCGTAGCGGGGTACAACGGAGAAGGAACGAAGACCGTCCTTCCGGACAACGCCAGGGCGAAGATAGACATCCGTCTCGTCCCCGACATGTCCGTCGACGGGACCTATAGGAAGGTGGCCAATCATCTCAGGAAGCGAGGATTCGCCGACGTGGAGATCGGGAGGTATGAGGACTATCCTTGGACGAAGGTTTCAGTTGACGAGGCGGTGTCGCAGGCATGCATCAGAGCCATGAGATATCACGGCAGGGAACCCGAGATATGGCCGTTGACCGCGGGGTCGGCCCCGTTCTACCTGTTCGACCAGTTCCTCGGTATACCATGGGGGGGTGCTGGACTGGGCCATGGGGGAAAGGCGCACGCCCCTAACGAGTTCGCAGTCGTAGAGAAGATGAGGGATTTCGAGAAGAGCGTCGCTACTGTCTTCTGTAAGTACGCCGAAATCCTTGGAGAGTCTTGATGTCCCTGATCTCGCGTTTCTCCGATATTCGGAGGGGCGACACTCATATCGGACCTCAATGATGCGTGCCATCCGACCCCCGCGTCGAGGCGACTGCCAGACCCGTCCTGGGAAGGCCGTTCTCACCGTGGGAGTTCAACGGAAACCGATCATCTGGCGACAGGTGAGATTCCTGCCTTGCTCTGATGCTCTGTCGATTGCACGTAATCATTTATATAGCATCAGAGTTTTATGCACGCGTAGAGGGGGGCCAGGGTTGGCCTGATGTGGTCGGACAACCGACTTATGGATGTATAAGGAGATTTGGAAACATGGCGGGTGGTAAGCTTCTTGGAGTTCGTGTGCTTGCATTAATGATCGTGGTGGCGTTTGCGTTCTCTTTCGCTCCTAAGCTGGTTGACGAGCCGGTCACCCAGAACGTCGCTGCCGCAGGCGAGGACTATGTCAGCATGGGTACGCTCAGTTCCGTCGTCTACTGGAACCCATTGAACATACAGATGGTGGAGGATTACATCGTCACGTATCTTGTGTACAGCTCGCTCGTGACTTACGACGAGAATTGGGAAGGGCCTGTGAATGACCTAGCAACAGGATACTGGCAGGAAGTGCATGCGAACGGAAGCATGACAACTTACATCAACATATCGACTGAGGCTTACTTCAGAGGCATCGATAACATTGACGACACCAGCGAGCCACTCGATGCGAGGGACGTCTCGTACACATACAACCTCATAAAGAACAACTCCGGAGGTACCTTCGACTGGTACATCGAGGAGCTCAGCTACTTCACGGCTCACTTTGATCAGACAGGCTCTGGCAAATGGGACCAAGTGAGAACATGGTGTCCGTACCAGAAGGCAACTCTTATGGACGACATCAGCGCAACGCCCATCCTCCCAATGCACATATGGGGACCAGATGGGAAGAACTATGAGGCTAGGGCGCTGAGCGGAATGCAGCCCGACGAACAGATCGGGAGCGGCCCGTTCGTCTTCGAAGACTGGGAGAGGGACAGCTGGTACATGTTCAAGACCGCCCCCAACTACCACGGTGAGGCGGACTACGGATCTGAGAGGACCGTCAGCATACCAGGCGTGCTGTACAATGTAGTCAGCGACACTCAGGCGATGTGCATCGAGGTGAACAAGGGGGTTCTGGACTGTGGCGTTCTGACTGGCGATTACAACGCCTTCAAGGACGTGCTCGGCGTGGGCGCAAGCGTCGATGTCTACAAGGCCGCGGTAGCAGAGAACGGAATCACGGACATCGCGATCAACGCGATACCCGACGCGTTCGATGCACCAAACTACCTAGACCGCCACGAAGCTCTGGAGGACCCGTTCGTCCGGAAAGCCATCCACATGACTCTTAACAGGGACTACATTGTTAACGACATGCTGGGCGGTCTGCCAGTCGAGGCTCACTCAGTCGTCCAGCCCGGATTCTGGCAGGCGGATATCCAGAACAAGGTTGAATATGACCCCGCCGGGGCCAAGGCGATGCTTGTGGCGAACGGCTGGGCTGACAGCGACGGAGACGGTTGGCTGGAGGCGACTGCTACTGCGTATGGTGTCGTGGAGGGAATGTTTGATGTGGGAACAGAGCTCTCGGGCATAAGATGTCAGGCAGTCGACACCGATTCCAACTATGGCCTTATAGCCACTGCGTGGCCGGGCTGGGCTGACGACGCAGGGATACAACTCATAGGATCCATCGAGACGGAAACGACGATGGTGAACGAGGCGTGGTACAGAGCGAACTACGACATCTGGGTCTGGCACTGGGGCTGGGGCCCCGAGCCCATCGGTGGCGCGCTCAGCGTATGGTTGACCTCCGAGATCGAGAAGGCCGGAGACAACTGTGAGATGCCTATGGGTCCCTGGTGGGCTCACGCGGGTAACTACACCGAGTGTGAGTTCATAGACCAGGCGATGATAGACAAGTACGGCATCGATGACCCGGACACGTGGAACGGCAGGTTCTCAGCATTCGATCAGAACATAACCGATGCTTGGCGGATACTCGACGTCGACGAACGCAAGGTCATTCTCGACAAGCTCCAGCAGTGGGTCTATGATTCTAACACCGAGCTCATCCCGTACTACGATCTCGGCCTCTATGGGTACAACGACTACCGGTTCGATAACTGGGGAGACTGGGAAGCGCACAACGGCCTGGCCGTTGTGAATGGCCTCCCGTGGATCTGGTTCATGCTTGAGCCTCAGGTGGACAGGAAGCCGGTCTTCAACGTGCCTCCTGAGACCACGTACACAGCGTACGAAGAAGTCGCGGAAGCGTTCTCGGTTGCGGTCTCTGACGACGAGGGCTCGCCCCTGTATGTCAACTTCACCTTCGGCGACGGCGATGTAGAGAGTGTGTACCTCACGGGAGACACGACTGTGGCGCAGTGGGCCAATGTGACCCACACGTACGCGCTCGGTAGCGCGGGCGAATACACCTTGAGCGTGTCCTTGACGGACGGGTTCAAAGAGGACGATGTCGTACGGAACTTGTATCGCGAGGCCATGGTTGAGGTGCTGGGCGAACCGAACGATCCAGCAACGATAGACTCGGTGACGAGGGATCCTCTATCGCCAGCAACCGTGGGCCAGGAAGTGACTTGGACAGCTACCGCTACAGACCCAGATTCCGGTACGAAAGCGACGGGTCTGAAGTTCACGTGGGACTGGGGAGACAGCACATACTCCGTGGAGACAACTGCCACGGTCCCCGACGACACGCCGGTGACCAGCACGCAGATGCACTCGTGGAGCGTTCCTGACGAGTATGATGTAACCATATCGGTCTACGACGAATACGGCTCGGAACTTGGCGAACACAACGTTTCTGCCACGTTCCAGTACACGATCATAGTGAACGAGCCTCCTGCGGACCCGACCGTTCAGTCGATTATCGGTAATGTCGATTCCCAGGTTACGTGCACGGCGTCGTCTTCGGATGTTAATTTGGAGGATCTGACCTTCACCTGGGAATGGGACGACGGCACGTTCGATGTTGACGTCCTGACCCCCGACTACGCGGGTCAGACACTGACATCCATTGTGACACACGAATGGTCTGCTGAAGGGTTCTATGACGTCACGGTCTGGGTCGAGGATGAGGCAGCGCACAACGTCTCAACCGCGGTTGTAGCCGAGATAATGAGCGGCAATGTGCCTCCGACCTCGATCTTGCTTGACTGGGCTCCGGACCCGATATATGTCGGTGTAAGCACGACATTCAACGTGAGCGCGGAAGATGCGGAGGGCGATGCCATAACGTTCACGGTGGAACTTGGGGATGGAGAGGAGATCAGCGGCACGACGGACGGCGGAATCACGGCGAGACAATACTGGGAGTTTCCACACACATACGAGCTCGATGGCACCTACGCAGTGAACATCACTGCAGATGATGGCGACCGCAACACTACCACGTCGGTCTCCGTGACCGTGGGGGTGAACTCGCCGCCTGACCTTGTCATCCTGGACAACTATGGGGCGAGGTGGGGAGAACCAGTCACGATTCAGCCGCTGGAGGTCTCCGACCCCGACGATGATGAGCTCACCGTTTGGTACGATTGGGGTGACGAGTCCGAGATGAGCGTGGGAGATCCCGACGATGAGTACGCGGCCACTCACACCTACGATGAGACCGGGGTATTCACGCTGACCGTCTATGCCGACGACGGGAAGGCCCCAGAGCACAATGTCAGCAAGACATCGACAGTCACAGTATCCGAGAGTAACACACAGGCGGCCCTGGAGAGAATAACTCTGTCACCGGTGAAGGACGAGTACTCGATAGACGAGATAATCACTTTCTCCGTGGTCGTCAGCGACCTTGAGGGAGACAGCGTCACAGTGCACATCGATTTCGGAGACGGTGAGACAGACGAGAGAGCTGTTGATCTGGTTGCGAAAGAAGATAAGAATGTGACCTTCGAGCACGCGTACGATTCGGATGATGAGTACGTCGTGAACGCGACCGTGGACGACGGAGAGCTGCATGAGGACCCGACCTTGCCGTGGGAGACCATCACGGTCAATGTCGGGTCCGACAGCAACATACTGCTGTACATCGGCGCAGTGCTCGGAATCCTAGTCGCTGTTGTCGTCGTAGCGATGTTGCTCATGAAGCGGAAGAAGAAGGGTGTCGCTGAAGTACCTTCGGACATGGGCGGCATGGAAGGCATGGCACCTCCAGAGGAACAGACTCCACCGTAGGGAAGGCAACGAAGAGAGAACATCATTAAACCCCTTTCATTTAATCATTTCGAAGCGTCAGATAGACGAGAGATATCACGCGACTGAATCTGGAAGGGACAAGGAGACCGAGTCACGCGCCTATCGATGTAGGACATGGGACGGGAGGGTACCGATATGGCATCTTTGCGGAAAGTGCTGGGAAAACGGATATTCAATGCATTCCTGGCGATACTCCTCATCATGCTCATCAACTTCCTTCTGTTCCGGCTACTGCCGGGCGACCCGGCTCGGCTGATGACGCCGAGGCTTCCTGGAGATGCCGCGGATGCCATGTACGAACGGAACGTGGAGCTCATGGGCCTGGACGAAAGCATACCCGTTCAGCTGTACAAGTACTTCATATCCACCTTCATGCTCGATTGGGGAGAATCGTACAGACATGAGTTACCTGTGACGGAGGTTGTGGCAAACTCGATATTATGGACCGTGTTATTACTGGGAGCCTCATCGATAGTCACCTTCGTGGTCGGCATCATCCTGGGCAAGTTGGCTGCGGCCAGGAGGGGCAAGCCTACAGACATCGCAATCACTGGCTTTGGTCTGTTCTTCTACGGGATGCCAATCTTCTGGTTCGCAATCGTCCTGATGATCGTATTCGCGGTATGGGTGGATGTCTTTCCCGTATCGGGGTACATGGACCACGGAAGGTCTCCTGAGTTCACATTAGACGCAATCGGGAACATATTATGGCACATGGCCCTCCCGGTGGCCACGTTAGGAATAGGCTCACTGGCGGGGATAATCCTCATCCAGAGGAATTCACTGGTGGATGTACTCACGGAAGACTACATCGTAACGGCATACGCGAAGGGACTGTCTGAGAAACAGGTCATGAAGAAACATGCGACTCCGAATGCAAGGTTGCCGGTCGTGACCACGATTGCCATGGACATTGCGTTCATATTGGGTGGAGCGTTCCAAGTCGAGTATGTCTTTACCTACAAAGGAATCGGTTGGATGACCATTGACGCGATTGGGAATTACGACTTTCCAGTTCTGCAGTTCATCGTCCTCATCGGGGGAGTCGCGGTCGTTATCGCAAACCTGGTTGCGGACATCGTGCTTGTGATGCTTGACCCGAGGGTCACGATAACATGAGGAGGACAATGAAATGACGAACTTCCAAAGACTGTTCGACCGTGGTTCTCGTCGTGTTCTCGGCCCAATCGTGGGCCCCGTCTGGACCGACAAGATTTCGCTCTCAATGAAGGGGTTTGGCAAGACCACGGACCTGTTCATTGCCACATGGATGGGGAGGGTGGGTCTAGCGATAATCGTGTTCTTCATGGCATTGGTGGTCTACGCAGACCTCTTCGTGCCATACGACAGAAATTTCAGCAGCACCGAGATACTGGAGGACCCCAGCTGGGAGCACCCGTTCGGAACTGACTCAATCGGAAGGGATGTTCTGACACGGACGATGCATGGTACGAAGGCATCCCTTACCGTCGGCTTCGTCGCGATGGCGATCTCAATGGGTATCGGCACTGGAGTCGGTCTCATCTCAGGCTATTGGGGCGGATGGAGAGACGAGGTCATCATGAGATTCAATGATGTGTTCCTATCCATACCGTGGCTCGTCCTCATGCTTGTCATAGCCGCGGTCTTTGAATCGCGCACACTCCTGACCGTCATAATCATAATAGGGGCGACCGGTTGGTCTTGGACCGCCAGGATTGTCAGATCTCAGGTGCTGTCGCTCAAGACGAGGCAGTTCATCGAGCGAGCGAAGGCCATTGGCGCGGGGGATATGCACATATTGAAGAAGCACGTCTTCCCGAACGTCGTCCCTCTGGTGTTCGCAAACGCGATACTGACCATAGCGATCGCGATTCTCTCCGAGAGCACCCTCAGCTTCCTTCACCTCGGGCCGCAGGATGTAGAGACATGGGGAAGGGTGCTCGAGGACGCCTATGTAGCTAGCGCGGCTATGGCAGGACCCTACACATTCATAATAATGCCCGGGCTGTGTATCGTGGCCGTGGTGCTTGGTTTCACATTCGTGGGATACGCCATGGACGAGGTTCTGAATCCCAAGCTCCGTCGGAGGTAATGAAAGGGATTCAGCCGCTAGAGCGGGCGCAGCAACCTTTTAATAGAGAATTCCGCTATCGAGGCATCCCAATCGTTCAACCAGAGGTATCAGATGGCTCAGAAGGCTAGATCAGCGACGAAGAAGGTCAAGGATCGGTGGCGCGCCAAGGAATGGTACAAGGTATACGCCCCAGACATGTTCAGCCGGATGCAGCTAGGTGAGACGCCGGCTGATTCCCCGGAGAACGTCATGGGGAGGGTCACCGAGGCCACCGTGCAGGACCTGACGGGCGATTTCTCCAAGATGCACATCAAGCTCAAGTTCAAAGTCCACGACGTACGCGGATTCGATGCCCACACGATGTTCACTGGACACGACCTCACGAGCGACTACGTTCGGAGGCTCACGAGACGGAAACGCACCAAGACCGACACGGTCGTCGAAGTAGTCACCAAGGACGGCTGGGGCGTGGTCATCAAGCCGATGGCGGTGTCCGAGCAGAGGATACAGGCCTCGCAGGAGACGGCCATCAGGAAGATCATGGTCGAGGAGATCAGGCGTATCGGTTCGGGAGCGACCATAGGCGAACTCGTCAAGATGCTCATCATGGGGGACCTGTCGAAGGCGGTCTCCGAGGCGTCCAGGAAGATAGTCCCTATCAAGAGAATTGAGATCCGCAGGAGCGAGGTAACATCGCTCGGAAGGCTCCCAACGCCAGGCGAGGAGACGGCCATAAACGCGCCCGAGCCGAAGGAGGAGCCCGAAGAGGAACGGACGGCGGACGCCTCTGATGAGGACAAGAGTCCGGACGAGAAGCCTGTGGAAGAGGAGACGAAGAAGGAGTAATGTCCTCGTGGTCTGGCGCCGGGGGCGCCTTCTGTGTCAACAATGTCGGGGTGGCTCAGCCTGGTGGAGCGTCGGACTCATAGGGAGTTCTTCTGACCAGATGCTCCTCGGACATCCGAAGGTCACGGGTTCGAACCCCGTCCCCGACACCATTGTCGATGGACTGTTCATTCACGATTGCCCTGAGGGTGCTCTGCGCGTTGGCCGTCATATGCACTGACCGTGGAAGAGTCGGCAAGATCTCCGTCGCAACGGCGACGGCGTTCAGGGCGGCCGAGGAGGAAGAGCTTGAAAAAGTCCTGATCAAGCGGAAAACGAATCAAGCGCCCGATATTCGCCCGGAATACGGAACACAATTCTTTTACATGAGTCGCATTGTACTCAGGCCATTGCGGTAGCAGGGGACTGAACAGAATGCCGAAGATGTTGGTACCATATCCTGAGAAATGTACTGGCTGCAGGTTCTGCGAGATGGCTTGCTCGCTGTACCACGAGGGGAAGATCAACCATACGAATGCGAGGCTCCAGGTCCACAAGAGGGACGTCAGGACGGACTTCCCCGTGGTCTGCACGCACTGCATCGTCTGCGGGGAAGACTGCTGCGTCCAGGCATGCCCGGTCGAGGCCATCAAGGTCGAGGACGGCATAGTGACGATAGACGAAGACGAGTGCACTGCCTGTGGCTCGTGCGTGGACGTGTGCCCGTTTGGGGTGATGAGGATGGAGGACACCGCCTTCAAGTGCGACCTGTGCGGCGGCGACCCCACCTGCGTCAAGTTCTGCCCCATGGGCGCGATCAAGTACGAGGAGCCGAACACTGAGCAGTACGAGAAGGTCAGGACGCTGCTGGAGGCTGAATGACATGAAGGCGTTTCACGGCAAGATACTCAAGGTAGACCTCTCCGAGGAGAAGTCCGCTGTCAAGACGACCGATGAGAGATACGTCAGGAAGTACCTCGGTGGGCAAGGGTTCGCTGTGGAGCTCGTGTACCATGACATGCCCCAGGGGACCGACGCGCTAGCGCCGGATAACGTGATAGCGATGGCTCCCGGGCTGTTCGCGGGGTTTCCACTGCCCACAGGCGGCAAGACGGCCTTCGC
Source organism: Thermoplasmata archaeon (assembly GCA_020696395.1). Taxonomy (GTDB): domain Archaea; phylum Thermoplasmatota; class Thermoplasmata; order UBA10834; family UBA10834; genus UBA10834. Next base: position 11,315 of record JAEHCN010000030.1, read on the forward strand.
GGCCAAATCACCTCAGACTGGGACGCTCGTCGAGAGCATCATGGGCGGGGCCATCGGGGCCGAGCTCAGGCATGCGGGCTATGATGCGCTCGAGATAGTCGGCAGGGCGGAGAAGCCGTCCTACCTCTTCATCGAGGACGACAGGGTCGAAGTCGAGGATGCTGCGGACCTGTGGGGCAGGAGCACGCGCGAGGTGCCCGACCTGCTGAAGAAGAAGTACGGCTGGGACGTCAAGGTCGCCTGCATAGGCGTCGCTGGCGAGAAGCTCGTGAAGTTCGCATGCATCGACTGCGAGGAGCGCCAGGCCGGAAGAGGTGGGCTGGGCGCTGTAATGGGCTCCAAGAACCTCAAGGCGATCGTCATAAGGGGCACGAAGGACCTAGAACCGGCCGACCCGGGCGCGCTGTTGGAGGTCGCGCTCAGATACCAGAAGGTGATGGAGAACGCCCCGTCGTTCAAGGAGGACACCGTCTACGGCACCGGCGAGTTCCTGGGATGGATCAATAAGGAGAAGGGAGTCTTCCCCACCAGAAACTGGCAACTGAGCGTGTTCGAGGAGAGGGAGAAGATCGACCCCTACTACTGGGCAACGCGGTACGTCACTAAGAACAAGGCGTGCTTCGCATGCACGAAACCCTGCGGCAAGCTGTTCGAGGTCAAGGAGGGCAAGTTCGCGGGCGTGGCGATAGACGGGCTGGAGTACGAGACACTCTACTCCCTCGGGGCAGCCTGCGGAAACGCCAGCATCGAGTCGGCGGCTAGAGGGAACGAGATCTGCGATGTCCTAGGCATGGACACCATCTCTGCGGGCGCGACCATAGGATTTGCCATGGAGCTGGTCCAGAGGGGCATCCTGACCGAAGAGGAAGTAGGTATGAGGCTCACCTTCGAGAACTCCGAGGACGCCGTGCCGGCGATGCTCGAGAGGATGGGGAACCGGGAGGGGTTCGGAGACGTCCTCGCGGAGGGCGTCCGGCTTGCCTCGCAGAGGATCGGCAAGGACGCCGAGAGGTATGCGATCCACACGAAGGGCATGGAACCGCCGGCCTACGACGTCAGGGGCATGAAGGGACACGGACTCGCGTACATGACATCCACCAGGGGAGCGTGCCACCTGCGCGCGGGCTTCTACGCCCCCGAGCTCGTGGGCAAGTTCTGGCGCTGGGAAGGCATAGACAGGCAGTCTCCTGAGGGCAAGGGCCAGATGGTCGCCACGATGGAGGACTTCATGTGCGTCTACGACTCAGTCGGTCTGTGCAAGTTCTCGAGGGGCTTCTTCCTGATAGAGAAGCTCACGGAGGTCATAGAGGTAATCACCGGTCTGAAGTTCACTGAGGACGAGTTGCTGAGGATAGGTGAGAGGATTCACAACATGAAGGGACACTTCAACTACAGGGAGGGAGTGACCAGGAAGGACTGGCTCCTGCCCCCGAGGATACTACAGGACCCGATCCCGGACGGCCCTTCGCAGGGAAGCGTGATAACGTCCGAGCAGATGAACAAGATGCTCGACGACTACATGGCAGCCCGTGCGTGGACCACCGACGGAGAGCCGACACCTGAAAAGTTGAAGGAGCTGGAGCTGGCCTGAAGGTTCGTTGGATGCATGACGATGGAGTCCGGACCCTCACTCCAAGGCACCACCGTCCCCGCCGATACAAGCGTGGACGGATGCGACTAGATGAGCTTGATCGTCTCAGCGAGCTCCTCGAGCCTCTTCTTCGCGGCATCGCAGTCCGCCTCGCGCGGGAGAACCGCTACGATCAGCGTTTTTCTGCCAGCGCCGACCACGATCATCATCGAGTCCTCACTCTCCACAATGACGCCGATGGGCGTGCCTATCCTTAGTTCCGAATGGGCGGTCGATGCAGCCCCGAGCAGAGTGGCGCACATGATGCCGAATGTCTCGCTGGACACCTCTTCTGAGATGTCCCCAGCCATTATCAAGCCGTCCCTGCTGATGATGGCGGATGCAAAGGCGTTGAAGTCCTGCCTTAGCGCACGCAACGCTGGCTTGAGCTCCACTTCAATCCCCTCCGATTGTTTCTACCTTGAAAACGCAGTGGGCGTCGCCGTTGCTCACACACTCGACCTCCTCGCAATGCATACGCTTGTGGAGGTGCCCCTCGTACATCTTACGGATTATACCTCTCAGGCGATGGCAGCTCGCCCCTTTCGCAGAATCGGATGACTCGAACGAACCGTCCGCAACGGCGGACGACTCCTGAAACACCACGTTGTCCACCCATCCCCTGGCTCGCAGCAGGTTCGCGCATACCTCGAAGTACTTGTCCGGCTCCTGCATGGCGATCTTGGATATCTCCTCTCCGAGAATCATACCTTCCCTGAAGAACAGGCCGTGGCACGCCTGTGCCATGACTCCCTCGTAGAGCTTCCGCATCTCCTCGAATTCAGCCTGGGAGAACTTGACGAACTTCATGGGGCTCGGGTGCGAATTTGTATGATGGATATTTAATGCTTGGTGCATGAGGCCATATCCAGGAGCGCTCACCCACCAGCCCTAGTTTATGGTTGAAAGATTCTTATGCGCCGTGCCCCATACGACGGAAGAAGCACGATGTTCTCAGACCTAGAGGGGGAGAAGGCGATCGAGATAGCCCGGGCCGTCCTGGAGAAGCACGTCCTGAGAGAAGAGCTAACTCCACTCGACCCGCCTGAGAGCTTCAGGCACAAGTTCGGCGTCTTTGTGACTTTGACCACGCACCCCGGGGACGACCTCAGGGGATGCATCGGATACCCTGAACCGATCGCACCACTGATAGACGCGCTCACGGACTCAGCTGTCAGTGCGGCTTCACGCGACCCACGCTTCCCGCCCGTACACCCAGGAGAACTGGGAAGCATCAAGGTAGAAGTCAGTCTGCTTACGCCCCCCAAAGAGATCAAGGTAGAGAAACCCACCGAGCTGCCATCGATGGTATCCGTGGGGGACGATGGACTGATAGTCCAACGGGATGGTGCGCGCGGCCTGCTTCTGCCTCAGGTACCGGTGGAGTGGGGGTGGCGGGCTGAGGAGTTTCTCTCACAGACATGCGTGAAAGCAGGCCTCAGCCCGGATGCTTGGCACATGCCAGGGACGAAAGTGTTCAGTTTCCAGGCGGAGGTCTTCTCCGAGCTGGAGCCACGCGGAAAGGTGGTCAGGAGAGAGCTGAGTGAGCAAAATGGATCTCGTGGTTAAGGGCAGATGCTACTACGAGGGCAATCTGGCCCAGCTCTGCATCGGCATCGAGGACGGACGGATATCCAGGATCGCCACGAACCTGGACGGCGACACGGTCCACGACTACGGCAGCAGACTCATCCTCCCGGCCGCGATCGACTCGCATGTGCACATGCGCGACCCAGGGGCGACGCACAAGGAGGACTTCGCCACGGGCTCCCTGGCGGCACTGCACGGCGGCGTCACGTGTGTGCTCGACATGCCCAACACGGATCCCCCGACAATCACACCTGATGCCCTGAAAGAGAAGACGGTGACCGCGGCGTCGAAGAGCGTGGTGGACTTCGGCCTGTTCGCAGGGGTTCAGCCTGGTGTCGACATAGAGGGACTCGCGGCAGGAGCGGTCGGATTCAAGCTGTACATGGCGGGCACGATGGGTGACCTACTCGTGCCTTCGTTGGGGTCTGTGGAGGCGGAGCTGCGGGCCATAGCCGCATCCGGAAAGGTGCTTGCGGCGCACGCCGAGGACGAATGCCTCAGACGGAAGGACCCGGAGTCTGGCCTGGAGGACCATCTCAGAAACCGCGGGAACGATTGTGAGACGAGCGCGGTTCGCAAGCTGCGCGAGCTGCGGATAGAAGGCCTCAGAACCCACGTGTGTCACGTGTCGGCCATGGATACGTTGCCTCTGTTGAGCAACGGCGGGAGGATGACCACGGAGGTCACGCCCCACCACCTGCTGCTCGACAAGGACTCCAAGCTCGGTGCCTTCGCGAAGGTCAATCCGCCCCTACGCAAGAGGGAGGACAGACAGGCGCTCTTCAAGGCCCTCAAGGAGGGGCGTTTCGATACGATGGCATCGGACCATGCCCCGCACACAGTGGAAGAGAAGGAGGAGGATTTCGATTACGCGCCCTGCGGCATGCCCGGCGTGGAGACCATGGTCCCGATCATGCTGCAGCTAGTCAGGGAGAGGCACCTCGCGTTGTCGAGTCTCGTCAGCAGGCTGTGCGAGCGACCGGGCGAGCTGTTCGGCATACCCAAGGGAAGGATTGGGAGGGGCTACGACGCCGACCTCATGGTGGTCGATCTAACAGTCAGCACGGACATCAAGGCGGACCGACTGCATTCGAAGTGCGCATGGACGCCCTACGACGGCTTGTCGGCCATTTTCCCGAAGGTGGTGTTCTTAAGGGGGGAAGTCATGACCGAAGACGGCTCCCTGGTAGGAGAACGAGCGGGAAGGGACGTCGTTGACATTGCAGCAGCTAGATGACCCGGCACCGGAGACCGACCTATCCGAGCTGCACGGCAGAACCTACAGGTGCATCGACGAGTGCGCGCTCTGCTGCCTGTGCCAGCCCGAACTGCTCCCAGATGAGGAGAGGGCGTTCAGAGCTGACCCGAAGCTCGCAGCCGGCATCTCGGAATCGCATATATCGCCCGACGTCGAGGGGGCCGCCATCGAGCTCAAGGGACGCCACGGAGCGTGCTACTTCCTTTCGGAGAGGAGATGCACCATATACGACCGAAGGACGCACTACTGCAGATCGTTTCCTCTGAACGTCTTCGTGGGGTGGAGGGTACAGGTCAACGTCAACCTGTCCTGCAGAGGGGTAGGTCTTCCCGGGGAAGACCTCACGATACTCGGGGAGCGGCTCGCGGCCGGATACGGCGCTGAGCGGCTCTCGAAGGAGGTGGCGTCCGCGAACGACACTTTCACGCAGTTCGTCAGGAACATGAGAGAAGCGGGGGTCGCCCAATCGTTCACATCGGCCCGAGGGACCGTCGAACTGCTCGAGGACGATCTGACGGACCCCATCGGGCTCAGCAGGACGATGACTTTCGCCGAACACGACAACCCTCGGCAGAACTCGTCCGCAGGGGACCTCGTCAGGAGGGTGAGGCGGACCGACGCGGAAGCGGACATATCGGAAAGGGCGCTGATGGATGGCGTGGAGCTGTTCGATCTCCCTGACCTGAGCCTACTGCCAGTGTATGTGGATCAGGAACTCGGATGGAGGATATTCAGACTGGTCGGAAAGGAGATAGTGGCCTACGACCTCCAAGAGGATGGACGCACCGTGGAGACCTGCAGGATCGACCCTCCCTCCATAGACCTGCTCCCGATGAACGATGGAGGCAGGTCGGCGATGAGGGAATACCTCCGGACCGTTAACGCCAGGGACTGCTTCCTCGGCCACGGCGCGTACCTGTGTGACCTCGAGGGATACGAGTACAACTTCGCCCAAGCCTATCTCGGTGCTGCGGCCAACAACATGATAGACCTCTGGTGGCGCGCGTCGCTCCTAGCACGCCTTGCGGGGATGGATGATCTCGGCACGCGGGAGATCAGGGAGGGCGTGGTCTTCTTCGACATGGACCTCCTGGACCTTCCCACGATCGGGGCGTTCATATAGCCGTCCGTCAGGGGTCAGGTCTCACTTCTTCTCGTCGAGCCTGTCCAGGGTGAACGACCCCTCCCGGACTTCCATCTTCGTAGTTATGAAGAAGTATGGTATGCTGAGGAAGGCGACCACCGCGACGGCGACGGCAACAAGCACCAGTATCACGAGTGCGAGGAGGCCGACCAGCGCGAGGAGGGCGGCGAATACGCCAATCCACTCCAGTAGCAGTATTACAGCTAGGAGACCTGCTAGGAAAGCCAGTATCGCCGCAGCCCTGCTCATGCACTTCCACCTCAGCGCAGGCTGAACCCTGATCCGCTGCTCTGTTGCTTCGGCAGGAACGGTATGAGCGCGCCTGCGAGCTTCGGCAGCGTGAGTGACTGGAGTATGACCCTTCCCGGGCCTGTGAGCGTAGTTACGAACAGCCCTTCCCCGCTGAACAGGGCGCTCCGAATCGAGCCGACGCTCTCGATGCTATACTGGACCGACCCTTCCCAGGCGACCACGTTGCCCGTGCTGACACGCATGATCTCTCCCGGCTTCAGGTTCATCTCTATGAAGTCGCCAGACCCGTGTACGAACGTGGTCCCCTCGCCGGACACCTTCTGGATGATGAACCCTTCGCCCCCGAAGAATATCGTCCCCAGCTTCTTCTGGAAGGCGATATCCAGGGTGACGGCTCCCTCCGCGCAGAGGAACGCGTCCTTCTGCACGAGCCAGACCTTGCCTCCTCGGAGGTCCAGTGCCTGGATCTTCCCTGGCACGTTGCCCGCGAAGGCGACGACGCCTGGCCCCCCGGTCGTGGTGAACTCCGTCACGAAGAACGACTCGCCGGTCATCTTGCGCTTCAGACCGGCCATCATCCCGCCTCGGGCCCTGGCGGTCATCGCGATGTTCTGGCTCATATAGGTCATAGTACCCGCTTCGGCGAAGACCAGCTCCCCCGGAGCGATCTCGCAGTTGACGAACTGTAGGTTGTCCCCTGTGATCGTGTGCTTCATGGTGATCGGAGAGTAACGGAACAAGGCCGTATTTCTTACTTGTGTACCGGGCTACACTACTCGAGAATGACCTGGGGGACGGGCCAAAGCGTTGACCGGGTGGCACGCATGGAGGACGGAAACCTCCGGAAAAAGGAGTTTGCTGTCGATTTTCGTTCAATTCAAGATGAACTGTGCGAAAGTGTTATGAATTTGAATTTCATGTAGTCTTTTCGAACGTTTTGGGGAGATGAACCGCCTTGAGCACTAAAGAAACGGTAACGCTCGATAAGAACGATAGGATCATACTGAAAATGCTTCAAGAGAACTGCAACGTAAGCCTGAAGAAGATAGGCGAGAAGACGGGACTGTCGTCATCCACGGTCCACTACAGAATCAACAGGTTGCGGGATGAGGGCGTGATTACCGGATTCAAGGCCTGCGTCGACCCCCTGAAGGTAGGCAAGGACATCCTGGCGATAGCGCTCATAACTGGACGGTATGGCCCGGACTACTCGAAGAAGATAGGCGAGAAGATCGCCAAGACGCCCGGCGTCTGGGCGGTCTACTTCCTCCTCGGCAACATCGACTTCGCCGTGCTCCTGAGGGCTTCCTCGAGGGATGAGCTCAAGAACACCGTCGATGCGTTCATCAGGATCGACGAGGTCGAGAGGAGCAACACGTATCTCATACTCGACAGACACAAGGAAGACCTGACCGTCGAGCTGTAGACCCGCGGTGGCCAGGGAGAGACACCAGGTCGGCGGCGGACCTAACGACTCGACGAGAAAGCTTTAAGTACGGAACCATTAATCAGGACATCGGTGATTTAATTTGATGAAGCCCCTGGCTGTTCTGAACAAGTCGATCAACCAGCAGGTCATCGTCGAGCTGAAGGGCAGGAGAGGATACCGCGGCATCCTGGACGGCTACGACCCGCACATGAACCTCGTGCTCAGGAACGCCGAGGAGATCCTCGACAACGATGTCAGGCGTAAGCTCGACTCGATCATAGTCCGCGGGGACAACGTCATATACATATCGCCGTGAGGTACCAGGATGAGCAAGGGCACGCCGTCTATGGGTAAGCGGGGCAGCAAGAAGACCCACATCGTGTGCCGCAGATGTGGGAAGCGCGCGTACCATGTGAGACACAAGGTGTGTGCTTCGTGCGGCTTCGGTGCGTCAGCCAAGCGGAGAACCTACACCTGGGCGAAAGCGCACTGATATTGGATCTCGTACAACGGATTAGGGGGGTTGAGGTATGGAGCCTGAGCACCCGCAGGATGAGTGTGGCGTGTTCGCCACAGCTTCTATCAACCATGCCACGATGGACATTTTCTACGCTTTGAGGGTGCTCCAGCACCGCGGACAGGAGTCCGCGGGGATAGCTGTGTACGACAACGGCATCAAGGCGCTCAAGGGCATGGGACTCGCACATCAAGCGTTGAGGGCGGACGACTTACACAATCTCAAAGGGGAGATGGGCATAGGCCATGTCCGCTACTCCACGGTGGGTTCGTCGAGCTCGGAGAACGCACAACCGGTCGTCATGTCCACCAACTATGGCGACATAGCCCTGGCGCATAACGGCGAG